>DQCG01000723.1 GCA_003533825.1 Phycisphaerales bacterium | reverse complement strand
CAAATGGAGACAGCACAATGAAGACTCGGATAAGTATCATAATGGCGGCGACAGTTGCAGGGGTATTGGTATTCCTGTCCGGATGCCAACCTGCGGTGAGGGATGAGCAAGCTGCGAAGTTGTCGTCACCAGGCTCAGCTTCCGCCGGGCGGAGGGTCATAAACTTCAACAGCGACTGGAGATTCGTTAAAGGCAATCAGCCGGGAGCAGAAGCAGCGGATTTTGACGACTCGGTATGGCAGGTAGTGCGTCTGCCGCACGACTGGGCAATTTCGGGACCGTTCAATCCAAAGGAAAACGGCTACGCCGGAAAGCTGCCCTGGAAAGGCGTGGGCTGGTACCGAAAGACGTTTAAGCTCGATAAGGCCGACAGCGGGCGGCGGGTGTACTTCGATTTCGACGGTGTGATGGCGTTTCCAAAGGTCTATGTGAACGGGCAGCTTGCCGGCCAGTGGGATTACGGCTACATGTCCTTCCGGGTGGATGCTACGCCGTACATAAAGCTTGACGGCGAGAACGAAATTGCGGTTCAGGTTGATACCCGCAACCACGGGACAAGATGGTACCCCGGGGCGGGCATCTATCGCAAGGTGACGATGACCGTCTGCGAGCCGGTTCACGTGGCGCACTGGGGGACGTTTGTGACTACTCCACGCGTAGATGATACGTCGGCGACCGTTCGAGTGCGGGTGATAGTCGAGAACCATGGTGAGGCAAAAGAAAAAGTGGCTGTTGCTGTTACCCTGCTTGATCCCGACGGCCGAATTGTTCCAGCGGGTATCGTTAATACATCACTCGACGTTTTGAGCGGCAATCGGGCATCTCTGGATCAGTCGATGATTATTGACAGTCCCCGGCGTTGGGACGTCACCAGCCCGAACCTTTACACAGCCAGGATTATCGTCAGCGAGGGCGACAGGATTGTCGATACTGAAACCGCTGCCTTCGGGATTCGCACATTCAAATTCACGGCTGACGACGGCTTTCATCTGAACGGCCGGCGCGTGCAGTTCTACGGCGTGAATTTACATCACGACCACGGGCCGCTCGGAGCGGCTTTCTACACGCGCGCCATGGAACGGCAATTGGAAATCATGCGTGAGATGGGAGTAAATGCAATCCGCACCAGTCACAATCCGCCGTCGCCGGAGTTGCTGGATTTGTGCGACCGGATGGGTTTCGTTGTTTGGGATGAAGCTTTCGACAAATGGGACGATAAGGCCGACCGTGTAAAAGGCCAGCCGCCATTGGAAACGTACGGCGAGAAACAGATTCGCAACCTTGTAATGCGCGACCGTAATCATCCCTGCGTCGTGGTCTGGTCAATCGGCAATGAAATTGGCAATCAACCTTACGACAGGGAAGGTAAGTCACCTGAGCGGGTGAAATTCATGGGAGATTTCGTGCGTAAATACGACAAGACTCGCCCGGTGGGAATCTCTTGCCATATACCCGGCACAGCCGATGAGCCGATTCTCGATTCGATGGATCTTACCGGCTGGAATTACGCCCGCCGGTACTCTAACTACAGGAAGAACTATCCCGACAAGCCAATAATTTACAGCGAGTCGGCCTCGGCACTGAGCACACGCGGATTCTACGAGCTGCCGCTTCCAAATGGGAAGACCGAGTTTTCAAAGCAGCTCCAGGTGGACTCTTACGATCTGAACTCCGCGGCATGGTCGGACATTCCCGATAAAGAATTCAAGCTGATGGAAGACGACGATTTTGTCGCCGGCGAGTTAGTCTGGACGGGCTTTGACTATCTGGGCGAGCCGACACCATTTTCGCAGGAGGCGCGAAGCTCTTACTTCGGCATCGTCGATTTGTGCGGCATACCCAAGGACCGGTTCTACCTGTACCGCAGTTATTGGCGGGTTGATGTGACAACCGTCCATATTCTGCCGCACTGGAACTGGCCCGACCGCGTCGGTCAAAACGTGCCGGTTTTTGTGTATACCAATGGCGACTCGGCTGAGCTGTTCCTTAATGGCAAATCCCTTGGCCGCAGGACGAAAGGCCAAGTGCCCGAAAGGCCGGCCAACTTCGCGCAGGGCAAATCCGCCACGGCAAGCTCCGTCGAATCCGGCAATGGCCATGTCGCCGTGAATGCGACTGATGCCGACAGATCCACACGATGGTGTGCGGCGGACGCCGGTGCCGAGCAATGGTGGCAGGTCGACCTGGGCGAGGTTCGGCCGGTCCGCTACCTGGCTGTCGAGTTTGAGAAAGAGGCGAAAAACTACGGCTACCAAATCAAGGTTTCGACCGATGAGTCAACGTGGCAGAGTATTGTAACCAAGAGCACGAGCAGGTTTCCCCGGTGGGGCGGGCCGACCCGGATATTCCACGAGGCTGATGCCCGGGCCAGGTATGTGCGGATTGAATTTACCGGGCTGGGAAGAGGCACCTGGGCCAGTATTCGAGAATTTGGCGTTTATCCGGAAAAAGTCGAATCGGATTATTATGCCGTGACCTACAAGTATCGCCTGCGTTGGAACGAAGTTGTGTATGAGCCGGGCGAGTTGAAAGCCGTTGCTTATAAGGACGGCAAGAGAATTGGCCAGGCGGTAATGCGTACGGCCGGCAAACCAGCGGCAATTTGCCTTACGGCTGATCGGAAGGAACTGGCCGCTACGGGCGAAGACCTGTGCTATATTCTTGTCGAGGCCCTGGATGCTGATGGGACGCTTTGCCCGCTGGCGGATAATTCTGTGCGTTTCAAAGTCGAAGGCCCGGCCGAGATCGCCGGTGTCGGCAACGGCAATCCCCTGTCGCTCGAACCGTTCCAATCGGGCAGCCGGAAGCTGTTTTACGGTAAGGCAATGCTGATTCTGCGAACCATTGACGGAAAATCCGGCAAAGTGCGAATAACGGCAGAAAGTGATGGTCTTGCCCCGACGGAAGTTGTCGTGCTATGCCGATAGCGTTTGCGGCCTGTGGTTGGAGTCCCGGTGGATTTGGCTCCATTAAAAATTGATAGTCCGGCAATACTTCTTGCATACGGCAGTAAGGCTGGTATGATGATACAACTCGAATCGGTTGACGAACAACTTCGAATTGGTCGAGCCGTAGCGTCCGCCTGAGAAGGCGGAGGATTCACGGCGGTTACCAGCTTTGGTATTTTGGAAGAAAGGAGAAATCAAATGCGACGTTCAGTTTTTGTTATAGCATTAATTTGTATTGTGGTGCTGAGTTCCAGTGCTACAACCAATGCGGCCGAGAAGCAGGCCCAGATCAGGGTTCTGCTGATTACGGGTGATGATGTCAACGTTCACCCCTGGCGGGAAATGTCCGAGACCACGCGGGAAATACTGGTTAAAACAAAGAAGTTCGATGTCAAGGTGTGCGAAGATCCGCATATACTCGAATCGGAAACCGCGCTGAAGGCGTATGATGTCATCGTATTTACGATTTTCAGCCGGCGTATAAAAATGCTTCCGGGGCAGGCCCATGAGAACCTGCTGAACTTCGTTAAGGGCGGAAAGGGCTTCTTCGTCCAGCACCTGGCCAGCGCTTCATTCGCAAAATGGGATGAGTTCGGCAAGCTCTGCGGCCGTAAATGGGTAATGGGTACCTCGGGTCACGGCCCGCGGGCTGTCTTTAAAGCCAATGTGGTCGCAAAGGAACATCCCATAACCGCGGGGCTGGAAGATTTCAATGTCGATGACGAACTGTACGCCAAGCTGCAGGGCACCGGCGATATCAACGTGCTGGTAACCGCCGACTCCGACTGGAGCAACAAGACCGAACCGCTGGTCTTTACATTGAGCTACGGCAAGGGCCGAACCGTTCACAACGCTTTCGGTCACGACCGCAAGGCCCTGATGACTCCGAACGTGCAGAAGATTATCGCTCGCGGCGTGGAGTGGGCGGCCACCGGAAAAGTTCAGTAATAAAGATTATGCTGTTTTACAAATAAACGGCCGGGCTAACTTCAATCGGTTCACCCGGCTTACGATTCAGGAGGTCTCCACTACAGGTGAAGACCTCCGCTGCATATTAAGGAAAGGAGTTTCTTATGAGCCACAGAAAAATCTTTTGCCTGATTGTCTTGCTGGTTGTCTCGGTGAGCGTCAGCTTCGCCAGGCAGCGGCAACGGGACGAATGGATATTGCTATTCGATGGCCGGACCCTGAACGGGTGGTCCGTACACAGCGGTTTCGCCAAATACCACGTTGAGGACGGCGCGATTGTCGGTACGACCGTCAAGGGCAGCCCCAATTCATTCCTCTGCACCGACCGTGAATACGGCGATTTCATTCTGGAGTTCGAAGTTCTCCTGGACCCGAAGCTGAATTCGGGCGTGCAGATACGCAGCAAAATAGCCGAAGCGGAGAAAGTCTTCGTGTTCGGCGGACGTGACGGCAAGCCCCAACGACGGGTCGCGCCGCCGGACCGTGTCTATGGCTACCAGGTGGAAATTGCCACCGAGAAGTCGGGTTCATCCGGCAGCATTTACGACGAGGCCCGCCGGGCTTTTATGCTTGCTTCCACGAGGTCCGATCCGGCCGCCAGCAAGGCTTTTAAGGACGGCAAGTGGAATAAGTTCCGCATAGAATGCAAAGGCGACGGCATAAAAACATGGATCAACGATGTCCCCTGTGTCGATCTTAGGGACGGCATGACATTAAGGGGCGTCATCGGCCTGCAGGTCCATGGTATCGGAAAGGATGCCGGGCCTTATCAGGTACGATGGCGCAATATCCGCATCAAGGCAGCGGATGATGGCGTTGAGCCACCCGTTATTTCCAGTCGCCGGCAAGTGCTGCAATGCACACCGAACTGGAGAGGCCAGCGAATGCAGGACGGCCGGCCGTATGTTGCTGATGACATTCTGGAGAGAATGAAGAACGTCTCGGTCACGCAGGCCTGGAGCGTTGTCCGGGGTGCCGGTTATCGCAACTGTTATGAAAACGCCGCCGGCTGGTTCATCTTGTATCCCAACCAGGCGATTGTCGGACGGGTGCTGACTGCTCAATATATGCCCTCCCACCCGGATTATAACCGGTTGATTATGCAGCAGGGACTCGCCGAAGGCCGATTCGGAAGCTCCAATTCATGGCCGATCGACATGCTGAAAAAAGGCGATGTGTATGTTGCAGACTGCTTCGGCAAGGTCCTCGACGGGACCCTGATTGGCGACAATCTCGGCAACGCCATCTACTCCAACTCGGGCAAAGGCGTCATTTTCGACGGCGGTGTTCGCGACCTGGAAGGCATTGAGGAAATCGAAGGATTCAACGTATGGTGCAAGGGCGCCGATCCGAGCTTCCTTCGCGAAGTGATGATGACCGCGATTAACGTGCCGATACGTATCGGCAAAACCGTGGCGTGTCCCGGTGACGTCGTGCTGGCCAAGCGAGAGGGCATCGTTTTCATACCGGCCCACCTGGCAGAGAAAGTTGTTACCGAATCCGAGGCTGTCATGCTTCGTGACATGTTCGGGCACCTGCGACTGAAAGAAGGAAAATACACGCCGGGACAAATCGACGGCAGATGGTCGCCTGAGATTCAGGAGGATTTCCGGGGTTGGCTGAAGAAGAACGTCAACAAACTGCCCGTGCCGAAACAGGTTATTGAAGATATGCTGAATCCCAAGACAAGGAACTGGTAAATGGCTATGAAGAAAGAAACTGAGAATAAGCAACAACAAGCGGCATGTTCCAGGCGTTCTCTACTCAAAAGCGCCGGTGCGGGCTTTGCGGGCCTGAGCCTGGCGGGTATGATCGGTGCCCCTGTCGAGGAGCAGGTGGCATTTGCTACACAGAACGTGAATCGAAGCTCCAGCCCGTCGGAACTGAGAATTACTGACCTGCGCATCGCCGTGGTTGACAGGGCACCTTTCCGCTGTCCTTTGATTCGTATTGACACGAATCAGGGTATATCCGGCTACGGGGAAGTCCGGGACGGCGCCAGCGAGAAATATGCCCTTATTCTTAAGAGCAGGCTTTTGCGTCAGAATCCCTGCAACGTCGAGCGGATATTCAAACGAATCAGACAATTCGGGCATCACGCGCGGCAGGGGGGCGGTGTCTCGGGTGTGGAGATGGCCTTGTGGGACCTGGCGGGCAAGGCGTACGGCGTACCCGTCTATCAGATGCTCGGCGGCCGATACCGTGACAAGATCCGCCTGTACGCCGATACGCCGGACGGCCATATCAGCGGCCTAAAGAAAAGAATCGAGCAGGGATTCACTTTCCTCAAATATGATTGCGGTGTCCGGAGCATACGCAGAATTGACGGGGCGCTGAGTTACCCATCGAGGGGCGCAAACTGGTACGGCAAACATCCTTTCACAGGTATCCAATTGTCGGATAAAGGCGCCGCACTTTTGGGCGAGCGTTTTGCAGAGGCCCGCGAAGAAGTCGGCTGGCAGGTCCCGATAGCTTCGGACCACTTCGGCCATATCGGTGTCAATAGCTGCATCAAACTGGGCAAGGCCCTGCAGCCCTACCAGCTCGCGTGGCTGGAGGACATGGTGCCGTGGGAATATACCGATATGCTCAAAGAGATAAAGAACGCTATCGATGTGCCGCTGCTGACGGGCGAGGATATTTTCCTGCTCGACGGCTTCAAGCCGCTGATCGACGAGCGCGCCGTCGATATGGTGCATCCCGACCTGGCCACTGCCGGCGGGATAATGGAAACCAAGAAGATCGGTGACTACGCAGAGCAGCACGGTATCGCAATGGCCATGCACTTTGCGGGCACTCCCGTATCCTTCATGGCCAACGTGCACTGCGCGGCGGCTACGGAGAACTTTGTTGCATTGGAGCACCACTCGGTCGATGTTGACTGGTGGGAAGACCTCGTGACGGGAATCGACAAGCCGCTCCACGCCGATGGTTTTGCTCGTGTTCCGGAAGGACCCGGGCTGGGCATCGAGCTGAATCTCGATGTCGTAAAAGAACACCTCGGGCGAGGGCAGGAACTTTTCGCCCCCACCGACGAATGGAACAGAGACCGCTCCAACGACCGCCTTTGGAGCTAAGTGATTTATAATTTTTATATTTATGATTTACGAATGCTGTGCCGTGAGGCATCCCATAGGGACTTCGACGAATAGTGCTTCTCAATCATAAATCGTAAATCATAAATCGCAAGATGGGAGAACAATGAAAACTGTGAAATCATTTCTGGGATACTTCAAGTTCGTATTCGTGCTTTGCCTGGTGTTGGTGGTCATCATGCTTCTCACCGGCCGTCGAGCCGGAGTAGGGCCGGCATTGATAGCAATGTTCGGTTCGCTGGCTTTGTATTGCATGGGCCATCCGTTTCTGAAGAGTTTCGCCTTTACAGTTTGGGTTTTCGCTTTTGTGGCCGCCTCAATGGTTTACCCGTCGGCGTTTATGACGTGGCTCGGAGTCGATTTGAAGATTCTCATCGTCCCGTTGATCCAGATTATCATGTTCGGAATGGGGACGACCCTGAGCGTGGCCGACTTCGGGCGCGTGTTCAAAATGCCCTGGCCGGTCCTCGTTGGTTTCATCCTGCAGTTTTCGGTAATGCCGCTGACCGGCCTTGCTCTGGCAAAGATATTTGGTTTCGAAGCGGAAATTGCCGCCGGAGTTGTCCTGATAGGTTCATGCCCCGGCGGCGTTGCGTCCAACCTAATGACGTACCTGGCCGGTGGGAATGTTGCCTTGTCGGTTACGATGACGTCCTGCTCGACAATAGTCTCACCGCTCATGACGCCTTTTTTAATGGATAAGCTGGCCGGCCAGTTCATCGAAATAAATTTCCTGGGAATGATGTTCGGAATCATCAATATGATTATTGTCCCGATAGTCGCCGGCCTGATCGCAAATCGCATCCTGTACAGCCGGCACAAGGCCTTCAGCCGGGCCGGCGTGTTGGCCCTCATCGGTACTGCAACTGTCCTGCTGGCAGCAGGCATAGGTTTCCTGGCGCCCTCGGCTGTTTTCACCTACGGCGATGCCTCCCTGGCTAAAGACGGCTTCGTAGTGGGACTCCTGCTGATCGGCGTGGTCGCACTGGCAAAGCTCGTGATCAGCGTGTGGCTGAAGGGGCCCGAAAACTGGATGGACAAGGCCCTGCCTATCGTTTCGATGGCGGGAATCTGCTACATTATCGCTATCATCACGGCACGCTCCAGGGATGATTTGATGGCGGTCGGGGCCTACCTGATCGCCGCGGCGATCATACACAATTTCATCGGTTACATCCTGGGCTACTGGTTTGCCCGGGCCGCACGTTTAGATGAGAGTTCGTGCCGGACGGTGGCATTCGAGGTTGGGATGCAGAACGGCGGAATGGCCTCGGGCCTTGCCATGAACGTGCTCAAAAGCGCGCCGGCGGCACTCGCGCCCGCTATATTCGGCCCATGGATGAATGTCTCCGGCTCGGTTCTGGCCACCTGGTGGCACCGAAAACCCGTGGGAAAACCAAAAAAGCAAACCGAAGGTGATGGAGAACCAACTAAATAGGGTATTCGTGTTCGGTTTATGATATTTGCAATTTTCAATTTACGATTTTTTCTCAAATCGGCAATCATGAGGAAATGTAGACCACTACGAAATAGACGGAAATCAACTCAGGGCGAACGAATGAAACCATTTTTTAGCTATCAGATTTTAATTATCGGCATTCTGCTTTTTTTATCTAATTTTGCTCGAGCGGAAAACTGGCCCGGCTGGCGGGGTCCGCGCGGTGACGGCACCAGTATCGAGCAAGACGTTCCCACCAATTGGGATCCTGTCGGCGCGCTTTGGAAAACCGAGCTTCCCGGCAAGGGGCATGCTTCACCGATAGTCTGGGACGATCGCGTGTTTACAGTCACCGGCATGACTGATACGAAGCAGCGCATACTTCTTTGTCTGGACCGCAACAGTGGAAACATCCTCTGGCAGCAAGCCGTCGTGATGGGCCCTTTGGAAAAGCTCCATAAGGAAAACAGCCATGCTTCCGGTACGCCGGCTACCGGTGGGCGGCGAGTTTATGTCACCTTCCGGGTCGGCGACGACATCGTTGTGGCCGCGCATAATTTCAACGATGGCCAGCAGTTCTGGCTGGTCCGGCCGGGAACGCATGTCGGCGAATGGGGTTTCAGCAACACGCCCGTGCTGTACAAAGATAAGGTTATCATCGACGGTGACAGTAAAGGCGATTCCTTCCTGATTGCCCTGAGCCGCACCGATGGCAGGACACTATGGCGCAAAAATCGCACTAACAAGGGGATCAGCTATAGCGCCCCTTTTATACGTGAGCTGGATGGACGCACCCAGTTGATTCAGTGCGGCGACCGCTGCGTGGCTGGTTTCGATCCCGACACCGGTGAGCAGTT
>DQCG01000477.1 GCA_003533825.1 Phycisphaerales bacterium | reverse complement strand
ATGGCCGGCTTATAGCGGGTAAAAGGTAGGGTGGGCATGGAGGCCTGCCCTATAATTCTCATTCAGTTATAACAAGAGTTTTGCAAAAGTTCATTTCTAAAACGAGTCTTGCAGAAGTTCATCACGTAACGGCAATTACAACCTCACAGGTGGTATCTTGATCTCAAGATGATTCTGCAATTTCTTTCTCAAATCTCTCGCTACGTCCGGGAATTCCTTGATGACGTTAGTGGACTGGCCCGGATCGGTTCTCAAGTTGTAAAGGCAGGGCCCTTTGCCGGTATTTTTACCCCTGACGTTCTGGAAGTAGTGCCAATCCAGATTGTGAATTGCTCCGAATGCGTTAAAGACCGTGTAAACATTTTCATTAAGCGACGGAACCCGGCCTGTTACGAGCTTCCACATATTTCGACCATCCATGTTCCTGTAATCATCAATGCCGAGCATTGCGAGGAACGTGGGCATAAAATCGACGGCGCTGACGAGTCCTTCAACGCGCTTTCCGGCAAACTGCTTGTCGGGATGTTTTATAATTAACGGAATATGCGTGACACATGCGTTGAGAAGTGCCGGTGTTTTCTGGACGCAACCTTCTTCACCCAAATGAGTACCGTGGTCGGTTGAGAAGACAATGATCGTATCATCCATCAGGCCCAGCTCTTCGACCCTTTTCAGAAGACGGCTGATACAGTAATCACTGAATGTCACTTCCGCGGCGTAAAGGTCCCTGATAATCGGCAAATCGTCGGATCGAATGTCGGCGGTCCTGGCTCCGTAACCGAACAAATATCTCTCGTACGGATATTCATCCCTGTACATTTTCTGGAATCGCGGCGGCGCATCCCACGGCTCATGAGGGTCGAACATATCGATCCAGAGCATAAACGGTTTGCTGCCGGTGTTTTGACCGAGCCAATTCATCGCTGCGCTGCAGGACCGGGCGCAGAAGTAATCTTCCTCGCTTTTTCTGTCCTGTGTGTTCATCAGGTATTGACGCATATTTGCATCGTATCGCTGGTTCCATAAATGCTCGGGCATATGCTTTTTCGGATCGAACTTGTCTTTCGGGCCGCTTTTCCATCTGTCGGTTTCCTGTCCGCGCACCCAGTGCCAGGAATCGTATCCGCGATGAAAATTATAATTGGCCTTGAAATGATGATACGTGTCGACAATAAAGCCGGTTGTTACGCCGTGCTTGCCCAGAACTTCGGCGAAGGTGATGTCGGTATCGCTAAGGGGCTGCCACTTTGCCGCGGGAAGGACGCTCTTGCCCGTATGATAAACCCTTCGGCAGGGAATTGTGGGCAATCCCTCGGCGGTGGCATCCGTGAACAATGTCCCTTTTTTTGCAAGCCGGTCAAGATGAGGTGTTTTGATACGGGTGCTGCCGTAACAACCGAGATGGTCCGCCCGCCAGGTATCGGCTATGATGACGATCATATTCAGCCCGTTAGTTTTTGCGGTGGTGGGAATCCTGGGAGTCTGCTTTACGGAGCTTTTTAAATCTCCGCTCCATACGGGCATTTTCGTATCTCCCTCTTTTGTTTTCTGCGCACCTCCGGAAACCAGGCTCATCGCGCCCATTCCCGTTGCGGCCGCGATAAAATTTCTTCGAGTAAGCAGGTCCTTGTCTTTATTCGTTGCGTGAGAGGATTTTTTTGCTTCGGAGCCCCGTTTTTTACTTGCCATGATTCTTCTCCTTGAAAGAGCATGTGAATATAAAGCCGATTACAGGTCGAAGGTTATGGAACTGCTATGCAGCCGGAAATACAACGACTTCAGACCTTTGCGGGTACTCGCTTTGGCTTGGTCGGGATGGCTTGCATTGCCGCCTTTACCCTGTCTTTGCCTGCCTGAGTCTTGCGGCGTAACTTTTCTGTGGGACCAGCACCTATCGCACGCAGTTTGTTGTATCTGTTGTCAAGCAGATTGTCAATCTTCGTACGCTTCAGATCCCGCAGCGTTTTCACGATATATTTCTCGACGTTATAGACGGTATCGTGCAGATTGCGATGAGCGCCGCCGAGCGGCTCGGGGATAACGGCGTCAACCAGGCCGAGCTTATGCAAATCCTTGCTGGTCAATTTAAGCGCCTCGGCGGCTTTTGGTGCCTGCGAGCCGTCACGCCACAGAATCGCGGCGCAGCCTTCGGGGGATATCACCGAATAATACGCAAACTCAAGCATTGCCAGTTTGTCACCTACGCCTATTCCAAGGGCGCCGCCGGAACCGCCTTCTCCAATGACAATACAAATTATAGGCACCCTTAGCCGGGACATATAGTTGAGGTTGATCGCGATTGCCTGGGCCTGGCCCCGCTCTTCGGCGCCGATGCCCGGATAGGCGCCCGGCGTGTCGATTAACGTGACGATGGGAATGCCGTACTTTTCGGCAAATTTCATCTTGGCCAAAGCTTTGCGATATCCCTCGGGATTGGGACATCCGAAATTACAGGCGATCTTCTGCTTTGTGGTTTTGCCTTTATTCTGACCGACAACCAATACCTTTTCCCTGCCGATCTGGCCCAAACCCGTCACGATTGCGCGGTCGTCACCAAAGCATCTGTCGCCGTGCAATTCACGAAAATCCTTTACCATCAGGTTAAGATAATCCAAGAGAAGCGGCCTGTTGGGATGGCGAGCAACCTGCACGGTCTGCCATGCGGTCAGATTCGAATATATCTGCTTCAGCTCAGTGACCTGCTGCTGCTGAAGCTGCCTAATCTCGGACGAATAGTCGATGCCTTTGATTGAACTGAGCTTACGCAACTCGTTCATCTGGCGATCAAGGGTAGCTACCTTCTCCTCGAATCCGAGGTGGTCGCCTTTACCAAGGCTGCTAATGTCCGAAATTTTTTCTATTTTATTATCTCGTTTTGCCATAAGCACGCGACGAGGATATATCACCATCAGGGCGAAATTTATCTGAAAGACAGAATATTAACATTTTAATGGCTCAAATCAAAGAAAAAAATTGACATCTGTGGTGCCTTACAGTACTTTTTAGCAGAATCTGTTCTGAGGTGTATTTTCGTAAGGTCTTGATTATGAAAGACTTAAAGCAAACAACTGTTGTCGGATTGGGGCTTTTAGGGGGATCGATTTCTCTGGCAGTTTTACGCTCTTTTGCCCGTGTTAAGGTAGTAGGTTATACGCATCGTCCCTCAACTCGTGATAAAGCCAGAAATTTAGCGGTGGCAAGCGAGGTCGTTGACGATATATGCCGGAGCGTTTCTGAAGCAGACCTTGTTATACTGGCTACGCCCCTTTGTACGTTTGAAAACATTTTCTTCGAGATTGCCGAATCGCTGCCGGACGGTTGCATTGTTACCGATGTCGGTTCGACAAAGGTGCTTCCGCATCGCTGGGCGGCCAAGAAGCTGCCTAAGAGGGTGCACTATGTTGGCTCACATCCCATTGCAGGCTCGGAACAAAGAGGCGTCGAATTCGCAAGGGATGATTTATTCGACCAGGCCATGTGCATCTTAACCACGACGGATAAAACGAACCGCCGGGCGTTGCAAGTCCTTAAGAAGTTTTGGTCGGAACTCGGATGCATCGTGAAAATAATGGCGCCAGCCGAGCACGATAGGGTCTTTGCAAATGTAAGCCATTTGCCTCATGTGATGGCTGCAGCGTTGATCAATGCCAACAGCGGCGAAGATTTGAAATTTGCAGGCAAAGGTTTCATGGATACATCGAGGGTGGCATCGGGACCTGCTAATATCTGGGCTGACGTGCTGCTGACAAATACGAAGAATACATCCAGAGGCATCGATAAGGTCATTGCCGAATTGACGAAACTGAAAAAGGCGATCGGAAACGAAAATAAAAGTGAAATCGAAAAGCTGCTTGAAAAAGCGAGAAACAAACGGGCGGTACTGATAGATTATAAGCTTAAGAAAAAGGAAATAATATCGTGAAACAATGGCGTGTTGAGGTCTATAATCGATCGGGTTTTTCGGATGTACACGGTAAAAGCGTGCTGGAGGATATCCAGGAGCTGGGCATCGATTCGGTGCAGGCGGTTCAGTCTGCTAAGGTCTTTCTTATCGAGGCCGACTTCGACAGGGATTTTGCCGAGCGTCTGGCACGGGAGCTTCTGGCTGATCCGGTCTGCGAAGAGTATTTTATCGGCAGAAGCGGCCCGCCCGCCGGTCTGGCGAAAGCGACACTCATCGAGGTGCACTTGAAAAGCGGCGTGACCGACCCGGTTGCCGAATCGGTCATGGCGGCGATTGCCGATATGGGAGTCAAAGCCCACAATGTCCGCACCGCCCGAAAGTATGTTCTGCTGGGTGAGATTACACAGCGCCAGACCGATACGATTGCAAAGAAAATTTTAGCGAACGATTGTATCGAAGATTGTGTTATCGGCAATGAGGCGGAACCGCCGAGCCCGCATCTTAAGCCGTACGATTTGCAGATCGTTCACTGGCCCATACGCGAACTCGATGATGATGGATTGGTCGCTCTGAGCAAAGAAAAGGACCTGTTTCTGAATCTTCTCGAGATGCAGACGATTCAGAAACATTACCAGCAGCTCGGCAGAGAGCCCACCGATGTCGAGCTGGAATCGATAGCCCAGACCTGGAGCGAGCACTGCGTCCACAAGACTCTTAAAAGCTCCGTAGAGCTGACAATCGACGGTGAGCAGGTGCATTTTGACGATTTGCTCAAAGAGACCGTATTCAAGGCTACCAAGCAGCTCGATAAGGACTGGTGCGTATCCGTCTTTGCCGATAACGCGGGAGTGGTGGAGTTCGACGAAGACTCCGCTGTTTGTTTCAAAGTGGAAACCCATAATCACCCATCGGCACTTGATCCTTACGGCGGCTCGGCCACGGGCATCGGTGGTGTGATTCGCGACCCGATGGGGACCGGCCTGGGCGCCAGGCCTATCGCCAATACGGATATCTTCTGCTTCGGCGAGCCGGATAAGAAGCTTGAGGACATTCCCAAAGGAGTCCTGCATCCGAGGCGGGTTATGAAGGGCGTTGTGGCGGGCGTTCGCGACTACGGCAACAGAATGGGCATTCCAACCGTAAACGGCGCGATTTACTTCGACGACAGATACATGGCCAATCCNNCTGGTCTATTGCGGCAACATCGGCCTGATGGATAAGAAAAAGTGCTTCAAGAATCCGCAAAGCGGAAACCTGATAATCATGGTCGGCGGCCGCATCGGCAGGGACGGGATACACGGCGCGACCTTCTCGAGCGGCCAGATGACGCACGAGCACGAGACGGTCTTTTCCCACGCTGTGCAAATCGGCAATCCTATCACGGAAAAGAAAATGCTGGATGTCCTCGTTCAGGCGAATGAGGCCGGGTTGTATGAAGCAATTACGGATTGCGGAGCCGGCGGTTTGAGCAGTGCGGCCGGCGAGATGGGAGAAGAACTGGGTGTGGAAATCGACCTGGAAAAAGCCCCGCTGAAGTATGCCGGCCTGAATTATACCGAAATCTGGATCAGCGAGGCGCAGGAGAGAATGGTCATCGCCGTGAAGCTGGAAAATTTAGAGGCCATTACGAAACTCTTCGATGACGAGAACGTCGAGTCGACCGTCGTCGGCAAATTCACGAGTGATAAGAAATTGAAGCTGCGATACAACGGCAAGCAGGTTGGTGAGCTTGATATGGAATTCCTGCACCATGGCGTGCCGAAATACTCCCGCAAGGCCGTCTGGGTGGCGCCTAAGCTGGCAGAGCCGAGCGTTCCCGAAAAGGATAACTATAACGATGAGCTAAAGCAGATTCTCTCGTCTTACAATGTCGCCAGCAAAGAATGGGTCATCCGGCAGTACGACCATGAGGTACAGGGCGGCTCGGTGGTAAAGCCGCTGACCGGCATCAATAACGACGGGCCCGCCGACGCGGCCGTGGTTCAGCCGAAGCTCAATTCTCAAAGAGGCCTGGCGATTAGCTGCGGGATGAATCCGCTTTACGGCGACATCGACCCTTACTGGATGGCGCTTGCCGGGATTGAAGAGGCAATCAGAAATCTGGTTTGTGTGGGCGGCCGGCCCGACAGGATTGCATTGCTTGATAATTTCTGCTGGGGCGACTGCACACGGCCGGAAACACTCGGCCCGTTGGTGCGGGCGTCGCAGGCATGCTACGACGGCGCGATGGCCTTCGAGGCACCGTTTATCTCCGGCAAAGATTCGCTGAATAATGAATTTGCCTGCGAGGACGGCACGCAAATATCCATCCCATCGACGCTTTTGATAAGTGCGATGTCACTTGTTGACGACATCAATAAGTGTGTCACGATGGACCTCAAGAAGGCCTCGAATCTGCTGTTTATTGTCGGCGAAACGAAAAACGAGCTGGGCGGCTCGCACTATTACAAAATAGGCGGTCATGTCGGGGCCAACGTCCCGAAGCTGGATCTCGGAAAGGCCCCGAGAATCGCCAAAAGCATTTCACAGGCTATCGCAGAAGGTCTTGTCGTTAGCTG
>DQCG01000193.1 GCA_003533825.1 Phycisphaerales bacterium | reverse complement strand
GACTTTTGACACGCGCATCAAAATTGTGCAATTTTGTAATTTAATTTAGACTATGGTAAGACTTTCACTCGTGATAATAGTAAGAAACGATCGTTTTGCAGTCAGGCTGGTCAGACGTCGATGATAGAAGGCAAGATACTCATCTGGAGATTGAAATACGGCAGCAGTGATGCTCTGCAGCGTATCTATGAGAAATATGTGGCTTATCTGGTGACGCTGGCAACAGCCCTTTTAAATGATGTAAGTGCCGCAGAAGATATTGTGCACGATGTCTTTGTTTCGTTTGCCCAGTCAACCGAGAAACTCAGGCTCGAAGGAAGCCTCAAAGCTTACCTGGCAACCTGCGTTGTCAATCGCGTACGTGACAGGGTTCGAACAAGACAACGGCAACCTGCTCGGTTAGATGAGGCATGCTCGATTTGTTCAACCGCGAACGGGCCGGAGCTGTCGGCAGTATGCGGCGAGGAATTGCAGAAGCTGAGCTGTGCAATAACCAAACTGCCATATGAGCAAAAAGAAGTAATAATTTTGCATTTGCAGGGCGGATTGATGTTCAAACAAATAGCTGAATCGCAGAATCTTTCAATAAATACCGTCCAGAGTCGATACAGGTATGCGTTGGATAAACTGCGGTCACTATTAAATAGTGAGATGACATAATGAAACCAGCAGAAATTGAAGAATTAGTAAAGAAATTGCACGTTAAGCCCGGCGATGAAATGTACGGCAGAACTCTGACGGATATGTTGGAAGCACAAAAAACGTCCAGGGAGAAATTAGCCGCACGTCAGCCAAATTTATGGAGATTTATCATGGAAAGTAAGATTACAAGATATTCAGCCGCAGCCGTAGTCACGCTTGCAGCAGCATTGGTGCTACTTGGTCCCTTTGGAACATCTAAGAATGGGAGTATCGTCTGGGCCGAGGTCGTCGAAAACGTTAGCCAGATGCGCACGGTCATTCATAAGGAAAAATACGTCTTTTGGGACATGGGCAAGGAAGAGCCCTTTCTTGAGGCAAATGCCATGAAACTTGATGCCATGAAGTATGCTTCTGAAGAATACGGTGTCGCTGAAGATGTATTTGATGTGTTTGGTGACAAAGGGACGCTGCTGGCACAAGTCTATTTACTCAAGGAGACCCAACAGGGCGTTATGGTTGCTCCTACTGAAAAGAAGTATGGAAAACTGTCAATGCCTGAGGATATATTTAACCGAATAACAGGGATACTCACCCCTCGCGGTATGGTAGAGTATTTCAGATCGGGTCAATATACGGAGCTGGGACGAGCCAAATTTGACAACTTCGATGTAGAAGGATTTGAAACCACCGACCCCAATGTTCTTTACCCGCTCCCCGAGCCGCTTCGGTCGTTCTTTCCTGTCAACTACATAGTCGGACGAATCTGGATCGATGTGGAAACATCCTTACCCGTCAGCATCGAGGCAGAATTCAACACGGATCGCGGCTTGTTCACAGGATTCAATAAGCTGCACGGCGAATGGAGAGCATACGATTTTCAATGGAATGCCGAGCTGCCGGAAGGGATATTCGAGCCGAATATTCCCGACGACTATACTGAATTCAAAGTCACCGATTTAATCCCGCCAGAAGCCAAGGCCGGCTTTGTGGGCCTGGGTATCATCCCGGCGGGATTTATCTTCTGGAAAAAAAGAAGAATAAAGAGGGTCAAAGCCAACCGGCACGAATAAAAGCCTTTTTGCAGCAAGAAATAACTGTTCTTGATTATAAAAGCCCTGTCTCCAAACAGGGCTTTTTTAGTACGCATAGTATGTTCGACACACCAAAAGTCGGAATCACTGAAAAAAAGTCAAATAAAGGAAATTTTCACATTTTTAAAAACAATCGTAACGGATTTTTGCTTTCATCGTCTATATTATGTAGGCGAACAATATTTTACGTCAGATAGGTGAAAGGAGCGCATCATGCCGGTTTGCAGGAAAATGAGCACAATTTGCCTGGTAGTATTGTGCGTTACGTCGTCTTTGGGGGCCGGCCAGGCCGATGATTTCCTCCGTTTTTTAGAGGCCAGAGATGCGTCCATCGCCAGCTATGAGATTAAGCTGCGGCAAATAAGCTTCCACATCGCACTTGACGATTACGAGGCTTTTAAGGCAAGCATAGAACAGATGGCCAAAGACAAAACCGGGAGCCTGAGCCCGTCGCAGCAGGCCGAGCAGCTCGTTCGGAAATGGACAGAGAAGGATCGTGGTCTCGAGCGTCACGTTCTGCATCGCGGAGAGCATTTCAAAGAGACGCTTGTTTTTCGCAGCGGGGGAAAGGATATCACAGTCTATAACGGGCGGCTCTATTATGACTATTCGGGGCCCAACCAACAGCTCGATATTCACGCAAAAATGCCGAACGTCCACCATACGAACATCGGAGACCTGGGTTTTGCCGCCGGAGGGCGCAGACGTGGAAAAATCCTCTCCTTCGAGCAAAACGAAAAGGGTGTGCGATGCGTGATTTCGTTTTCTGATGACAATTCCCGGATAACGACGAAAGAATATAATTCCAATTTCGGACTGTGTCATTCGCACTTCAAACACAATCAGGGTCAAATAGACAACTACTATCTCTTTCATGAGAAAATTGACGGCTATTCTGTTCCACGGCTTAAAATATATATCAGTCCTATTCCCCGCAGAAATGAATGCAGTATTTGGATACTCGTCATTGAGGATGTCAAGTTCAACCTTCCGCTGACGGATGAAGATCTGTCGTTAGGACAGCTACCGGATAGAACGCTTGTCATAGACTACCGGTTCAAGCCTAAGATTCAGTGGCGTTATGGAGAATTCTGCCGGGCCGCTGCCAATCCGGAATCCGTCCACGCCGGATATGCCAGGCCGGAGCAGATGCTCGAATTTCTAAAGAAAAAACGGGGCCAGCGTGAAGCGCTGGCAACCCGGGATTCCCGGATCAGCCGGAAAGCACCGAGTCCGAATATTAAACAATGGCTGTCGGAGCCGGTCGATCTTGACATCTGGCCGTCGGGACGACTTACGGTTGTGAATTTCTGGAGCATCGGATGCGGTTTCTGCATTCGGGAGATTCCACAGAATAATGACCTTTCGCAGTGGCTCAAGAGCAAGGACGGCATCTTTGTCTCGATTC
>DQCG01000610.1 GCA_003533825.1 Phycisphaerales bacterium | reverse complement strand
TCTATCTTATGGCAGTAGTACAAGGTCCCATAAGCCAGGCTGCTCTGGTTGAGGTCACAGACCCAACATCGCCGGTGACTGTTCGACTCGAGCCGGCTTTTGCGATCAAAGGGAAAGTCGTCGATCTCAACGGCTGGGAAATAGAGGAATGTCGGACTACTATTTCGCTGTCCACTAAATTCAAGTGTCGGGCGCCAATCTATTCCACCAGCGGGGGTTTGCCGTGGGAGCGCATGTTGTCGCCATTACCATACGGAGCAAAGTTTAAGCTGACAGTTCGGGCCGAAGGCTACCGAACCCGACAAATTGCCGTTGACGGAACAGATAGAAGCCAAAAGCTCATCGACCTCGGCGCGATTGTCCTGCAACCTATAAGCAGGGCCGGACCCGTAGTGGCAGAGCAGCTCGTGGATCCGGATCTGGAGAAAGAATTTCAAGAGGTCTATTCTCTTGATAAGGATGAGATCATCAAACTAATCAAGCCGCCATTTGTGCTCGGGCGCCAAGAGCATTTTCAACACCTGACTTCTCTTTATCCCGGAGTGTTTTATTCTCTGGATTCTCAAGGTGCAATTCAGGCCTGCTTACTCTGGGATGGTGAACAACTAATCGAAACGCCACTGAATGCATATATTCATACCCATAAAAAGCCCAGACTTGAATATACCTTACTGTTGACACTGCACATGCCACATTATGATTTCAACCTCCCCAAAGAGCTGAACATAGAAATGCCTTATGGTGACTGGATTGTCCGAGCTGATTCGCCGAGAAACGAACAACTCCGGTCCCTGGAAGAGATTATCTACGCCGAGACAAACAGGTCAATCCGCTTCGAGAAACGTATCGCCGAGCGAGAAGTCATCGTCGTCCGGGGTCGATATAAATTTAAACCTCACCCCAGTGGAGATTATCCCGATTATGTACCTGTCACTTCAAGAGATAAATTCTCGGAAGCCGCGGAAGTTAAGACAGCCGATTCGCTGCCTGAATTTCTCCATTATCTTGAGAACTCGCTCCAAATAAAGGTCGCGGATGAGACCGAGCCGATAGAAAAGACAACAATCCGATACAGAAGATCCGGGGGCTTGCTCGGGTGGATGAAAGATTCAGAGCAAAGACACAAGGAACTCAATATTCTGCTGGACAATCTCGCCAAAACGACATCCTTGCAGCTCAAAGTCGAGCCCCGACCGGCACAGATATGGTTCGTCACCGAGACAAAAGAGAACTGATTGCCGGACTTCTCATTCACAAAGGCGTAGAAGTAAGAGCCAAAACCTTGCCAGGGCAAAGCTTAGTTTAGGTTACAGGCGCATCGGGACGCAGAGATTTGCATCACTTTTGGCGTGACGGCCGCAATGATCGCATCGATACTCCGCATCTTCGATTAAAATAATAAATTCCTGCTCATCACTGAGATGAAAACCCTGGGATATAAGATAGCACAGGTGCTCGCTATGGCCTCCCGTGCAGCACTCCGTATTCTGTTGTGTAATTTCTTCTGCCATGTTTAATACTTCCTTAATTATTTCCTTCATCGTAAGTAGCTATACGGTTAGTTTTATGGAGAAGTTCATTTCAATTGGTCAATACCGGGTCTATTTTATGAATGAACTTTTGCAAAATTGAAGTTAGGCATACTTTTGGAAAGAAAAAATCTTTTCTTTTGATTTTTTCTTTCTAAAAAAGCGATGTGTAACATTTGATAAGACAATAGGTCATGCTACAATACCTAATTATTTTCAGAAAATCGAGAAACTGATTTTCTGAAATAATATATGCCTAACTTCAATTTTGCAAAATTCTTGTTCTGAATAATGGCTGAGACGCAGAGCAGGTTTGGAAATCCGGCCCTCTCTCGACTTGGATGAAGTGGTGGTGGGAGCAGTGGTGTGAAAAAATTAGATTTTTGGTCAAAAATGACCGGCGAGTGCTCCTCCGCGCCACTCGCCGGATCACGTCCAGCCCTCTGCCTCTGAAGTATCTTATCGACAAGAAACGGCACAATGTTAACTTGGATAAGAAAATTTGAAACGACCGGCAACGATTATTTCGCATCGGGGATGTTGTAGAGGAGGTTCCGGCCGGCTATTAATTCACCAGACGTTTTTTGAGCCTTCTTATTGCAAAGTAGCCGACTACCAGGATAAATATGGCGATATAGAGCAAATCCAGCAGAAGGACCGGCTTATAATCGTTCATGCATACGGACCTGACTAATCTGACCGAATGGGTCAGGGGGACAATTTCGGCCAGCGGCCGTACCGGGCCGGGTAAATTTTCGATCGGAAAAACAACGCCCGAAAAGAAAAAAATCGGGGAGATAAAACCGGTGAAATAAAAATTGAAGTGGTTGATGGTTTTCACGAACGAAGTCACCAGCAGCGACAGTGCCGCGAACATTACACCGGTGAGAAAACCGACCAGCGGCGCGAGCAGGCCGTAAGGCAGAGCGACAATTTTGAATGCCGAGAGTATGCACAAGACGGCGAATGAGAAAAACAATCCCTTCGACCCGGCCCATAACATTTCACCGACAATGAGGTTGTTGACGGTAATCGGCGCCGCCAGCATCCCATCATAGACTTTTTCGTACTCCAGCCGAATGAATGTGCCGAAGCTGCATTCGAACGCCGAGGTGAACATTGCCGTGGTGACCAGCAGGCCCGCGCCGAGAAATTCGATGTATCTGACTCCGCCCATCGGCTCGGTGATGTATTTGCCTAATCCGAGCCCGACACCGACCAGGAAAATAAACGGCTCCACGAAGGGCGGGAATCCGTTGCTCAGGATATTCCTCGTATAAACCCGCATGTGCCGATACCAGACGCTGTAAAGCCTCCAGTACAGAGGCGGATACTGGAGTGTCTTACTGTCGGTCATTAAGCTGTCTCCCTGTGGCTTTCAAGAATACGTCCTCAAGATTGGTCTGCCGTATGAGATAATTGCCGTCTTTGAGATGAGAGGCCGCCAGTTCTTTGAGCAAGTCGATCTCGCTACAGTAGTAACGCATCACGTCGGGTGCATGGTCTGCCCGGACACGATTTGAAAGCATATCCGGGTGAATCTGCCCGGCGGTTTCGGCGTCGCGGACCTCAAGGACGTATGGTTCCATGTTCTCTTTCAATAAATTCTCCGGCCTGCCCTCCATGATTTTCTCGCCCTTGTGCATGATTAGAAGACGGTCGCAAAGCTGAAACGCCTCTTCCATATAGTGCGTTGTCAGCAGGACGGTCGTTTCCTTTTTCTGCAATTGCCGGATTTTGTCCCAGATCAGGTGACGCACCTGCGGATCAAGGCCGGTCGTCGGTTCGTCGAGAATCAGCAGTCTGGGGGAATTCAGAAGGGCCCTGGCTATTACCAGCCTTCGCTTCATTCCGCCGGAAAGGTCTTTGATTTTGGATTTCGCTTTTTCGGTAAGTTCGAGGAAGTCCAGCAGATATTCGATCCGGCCCCTGGCATCCCTGACCGGCATATTGTAGAAATGCGAATAGATCATCAGGTTCTGTATGACGTTCAGCTCTTCGTCCAGATTGTCCTCCTGCTGGACGACGCCGGATAGGTATTTGATTGCCAGCTCGTTCGTAGCCGGGTCGTACCCGAAGATGTCCATCCGGCTGTCGGGATTCCTGTCCCGGGTGCATTTGCCATAGATGATTTTCATCGCGGTTGTTTTGCCGGCGCCGTTCGGGCCTAAAAATCCGAAACAACCGCCGGACTCGACCGAAAAGCTAAGGTCGCGCACCGCCCGGACTTTGCCGAAGCTTTTACTCATATTTCTTACATTTATTACCGTTTTTGCCATCAGGACTACTACTTCCGTACAAAGCGTAAGGTTCACTGTCAATTTTCTAAATCCGGCTACAATACCATATCTGTCGCCGAATTGCAGCTATTCTGTAATAAAAGAAAAGTTAAGTGAGCAGGTAAGTATTAAAAAGCTTTGTCGGACTGGTATCCTGCGTAAATCCGGAGTATATTACTCAATCTGACCGAATCATTCTGTCATCCCTGCGGAAGCAGGGATCCAGGAGCGTAGCAGTAATGTAGCCGGAATTAAAGAAGACGGCGTGAATATGATGACAAGACGTGAGAGATTAATGGCGACGTTACGCGGGGAACCGGTTGACCGGCCCGCTGTCAATTTCTACGAAATCGGTGGATTTGCAATCGACCCGGCCGATCCGGACGAGTTTAACGTTTATAACGATCCATCGTGGCGGCCGCTGCTGCAACTGGCCGAGGAGCAGTCCGACCTGATTCGAATGCGGAGCCCCGTAAAGTCACGCTCTCACGAGCCTGTCGATGCCGAAAGCCCCCGCGGCGAGTTCTTCAAGACGGAGAAATTTCCAGCCGATGGCAGCCGCTTCAAGCGCGTGACTTTGAAAGTGGCCGGCAGGACAATAACGTCGCTGACACGCCGGAATCCTGACTTCGACACCGTCTGGACATTGGAACACCTGCTGAAAAGCACGGATGATCTTAAGGCTTATCTGGAACTGCCGGATGAAGTTTTCGACGAAAAGATCGACATCGCCGGGCTGATAGAGGAGGACCGAAAGCTCGCCGACCGCGGCATCGTTATGGTCGATACTGAAGACCCGCTTTGTGCCGCGGCGTATCTTTTCAGTATGGAAGACTTCACAGTTGTCGCTCTAACCGAGCAGAAACTTTTTCACCGGCTGCTTGAGAAGCTTTCGCACCACATATACGCCAGGACGCGTGCGACGGCCGAGGCGTTCGCCGGTCATCTATGGCGCATTTACGGCCCGGAGTATGCAACAGAACCTTACCTGCCGCCGCATCTGTTCGAAGAATACGTGGTGCGTTACACCGGCCCGATGGTCGAGGCCATTCAAAAGCACGGCGGCTTCGCCCGGATTCACTGTCACGGCAGGATTCGCGCCGTTCTCGATTACATTGTCAAGATGGGCCCGGCCGCCATCGACCCGATTGAGCCGCCGCCGCAGGGAGATGTAGAGCTTGCATACGTCCGCCGCCAGTACGGCAAAGATCTGGTCCTTTTTGGAAACATAGAATTCGCCGACATAGAAAACACCGGGCCGGCCGAGTTTGAAAAGCTCGTTGAAAAAACTCTCGAAGACGGAACCGCCGGTCGGGGCAAAGGCTTCGTCCTGATGCCGTCCTCAGCCCCTATCGGCCGGAAAATCACACCTCGTGTAATGACCAATTACCAGACGATGCTCCGCCTGACCGCGAATTTCAACTCGTGACATAGTGTGACATTATCTCGAACTCGTGACGTAGGCCTTGTTTTAGTATATGTGTAGCTGGATTCTATTGTTCACGACCATCCCCAAAGCCTGCGGCTTTGAGGCTGCCATGTGTCGCGGGCATCCTGCCCGCAGTGCTTAACAGCCTCGTCCTGATTGTCGTGTATCGGGATGGGAATGGCTTATCTCCGACAGCTCAATTGCTGTCGATATCTTCTTTCCAGTAGTTGTAGGGTGGGGCTTGCCCCACCGATCCTCATTATAAGGGCGTCGCATCAAAAACCAGCACCGCGAAAGGCTTCAACTCGAACGTGTGCGTTTTACCTGCTTTCAATACAATCGCTTCAATGCCGCTGTCCTCTTTCCACGGGCTTTTCAGAGAATATTTTTCCGCCGCACCATTCGGCAGCTCGAAGGCATTACCGATATCAATCGTAATACTGTTCGGCTTGTCACTCGGATTGCGCATTGACAGGATAGCTTTTCTCTCGGACCAGGCAGCCCAGCCGTAAATTTCTCCCGCCGCCGGATCGCCGCCCACCCAGTGCGTGTCGACCAGCACGTCAGCATTGTTGCCTGACCATTTCGCCGCCTCGGCCAGGGCGTCCCAGTGCTCCGGCGACATCAGAGCCGGCGTGATATACAACTCCTGGCAGTTGGTCCCGCTGGCGAAGAAGTCCCGGATATCCTCGGCAAGACCTCCGCTTTCTTTCGGCAGCCCGTGATTGGCGAACATGACGCCCTGGGTCATGAGCGAATTGATAGGATACAGCGGCGCGCGGCTCACGACGTTGTGATATGTCTCCTTATCGCGATAGGTAATCTGCTGCTGGCGTTCCGTGCCGGCTCCGTGCTTGTTCCAGTCATGGCCGGAGCGCCACGTCGAATCGCAGTGCCACAGCCAGTACGGCGACGACCATGTCCCCGTGGTGGTGTTGATAAACACATCCGGTTTGACGCGGCGAAGCTCGCTCATTAGCCGCAGCAGGGCCTGCATATCGCTTGCGAATTCGGCGGTTGTCCCGGCGGGCCTGCCGCCGACGCCGATGCCGTCGAACTTGAAATAGTTCAGGTCATAATCGTTAATCATTTTGACGCACACATCGCGGAACCTGCCGAAATACTTTTTGCCGGCCAGCGAGAAACCGCTCTTGTTCGTCTCGAAGCCCTGCTGCCGGCCGTACTTGAGCCTCGCTTCTTTGGCCTTGCCGTAGCCGCCGAAAGGAGAAAGCCATGCCCCCAGGACCGAGTC
>DQCG01000611.1 GCA_003533825.1 Phycisphaerales bacterium | reverse complement strand
GGATATCCTTCAGAGAATCCGACAATCAGATCAAGGGCATCCTCCGTGATTTTCACGGGGGTACTCTGCATCGCGTTCGCCGCTTCAAGCCCATTTCGGATGACCGATTTAACGTCTTCTCCAGATAAAGGTGTCAGTTCCAACTCTTCAAACAACCGCAATGCAGATATGTGGCTTCGGAGCAGAACGTTGCGGACATTAGGTAATCCGGCAAGAACTAATAGAACCTTGTTGGCGCCCTCTATCCGGAGTCTCTCGGACAACTGCTTGACCAAAGCCCCCAAATCCAGTTGGTCCGGCGCGCTGTCCGCTTCGTCAATGAAAATCACAAGTCCGTCCTTTGGCCGAATAAGCCCCAATTGTGAAACAGCGCTCTTGCGACAAGTGATTGCTTTCGCAACGTCAGCTATTGAGTACGTTAAACTCTCGAATATCTCCGCATCGCACGCATGATTGCATTCCGCAGCAATCTTTGTACCCATGATTTCAAGTCTCTGAATGAAACGCCACGTGTCTTTCATGTACTGCATTGCTTTGTTTGAACTTCGGAGTTGGCGCTCCATCGCGGTGTTGATCTTGCGAGCAAGCTCCCCAACAGAGGTCCGTTTGTCAAGTGATACAACCGTTGTCATGAAATCAAAACGCTGTTCATTATGAACAATATCACCGGAAGCTAGACATCTTGCCACAAGCAACAAGGACGTCTTGCCAATTCCTCTCTCGCCGACAACAAGTAAATTTGTTGGATTTCCGTTCTTAGTCTCCTCGAGGACTGTCCTGATTCGGTTAATTTCGTGGGTCCTTCCCGCAAAAATGCCCTTGGCAACGGGATGTGTGGGTTTGAATGGATTATTCTTTTGGGGCATCGCGACAACTCCTACGACCCTCAATTGTCAGCATGATAGGTTGTGTAACTTGTTGCACACCCGACCTGGCTAACTTTTTGATAACAATAATGTACATATAGATTTATCAACAATATCACCCTTTGAGGAAACGAGCTTTATCCAATGTTCCATTTCGTCTCTTGATAGAATATCCGAAGAATATAAAATAGCTCTTCTGTCCCAAGGACCTAATACATCGAGACCATCTTTATAGCCTTTAATCCAAACTCTATCTTTTCTTCTCCTTGCCAAAAGAGCTTGATCTCTGATTTGAGAGATTTTTTCATAATTACTTGGCAAGTCAAAAGCGTCGAAATGTTTGTTATGTAATAGGTGTGAAATCCACATATTTATAAAAGGAAACCGCATTATGGAGCTATCCAGTATTATCTCAAAATATTTTTTATGACGTTCTATCAACTTGGCACTCAGTACTTTGTTTAAGTAAATTATGATTTCTCTGATAACCGGAATGAAAAATTCAAAATTCTTTAAGACAATTGGCACAATGCTTCTTATTCTGTACTTTGTGGCATTTCTCAATATACGCCTCAATAGTGGAACGTCTAATTTGTTTGAGTCGACAGATTTTTTTAGAATTTCCCTATACGCTTTTGAAAGGATTTTAAACTGTTCGTTTTCTGCAACTTCGTTGTAAATGCGTTCATATTCTTCTTCTAAAGCTTCTTCAGTTTCTTCGTCATATGATCCGTAAGGAGAGATATCGATATCCAATTTTTCAAATTCTTCTTTTGCCAACTCTTCTGTTTTTCTCAATATCACAATCTCTTCTTCTTTTTCTTCGTCTTTAAAGTAACGCTTTAAAAATCTTTTAACGGTTACTGTCCTAGACTTTTCTCCTGAAAAAACAAGCGTATGGATGCTATGCAAGTACTTCGTCAATTCATGAAAAACAAAGAGCGCATCTTCTTTTTTCTTAAAATAAATGATTATGTCGTCTACCCACCTAGTAAAGTCACGAGTATAACTCAAGATTTTCTTGTCTATGTCAGCCATTATTGCTTCAGCTAAAACAATACTTGCCGCTGGGCCAACAGGAATACCGCGAGAAGTTTTTGTGTTTAACTTTAGCAGAAATTCATGTAGAATATATGCTTGTTCATCAAACTCTCCGCCACCTGCTTCTGAAATAATATTTTGAAGGCGATGGGTATATATTTGATTGTAAAAGTCTGTTATGTCACAAGTAATTACATATCCATCTTTGTATTTTCTTGAGAGCTTTTTTATTCGTCTCTTGTAATTCTTCCAACCGTTTTCGTCTCTATCAAAGAAGGAACCATTAACATCAGGCTTTATTCTGTATGAACATGCAATATTTTCTGAGGCAGGAATACGATAGCCTTCAATAATTTGGTGCAACTCGTAAACAAGTGCCGTGAAAATTAATGAATCTATCGGGTCGAGTTTATGCACAATACGGTAAGTTCCATTTGGTTTAGGGGCGAGGCTAATGACAGGTGATTTAGGAGTATACTTCAGCAAGTCTAAAGAGAGTACGTAATCTTTAACGGAAGGCCAATTGCTAGCAATTGCTTCAAACTCGAATGATTTTGGATAGAAGTCACTGTCATAGTATCTGGTTAAGTGCTTCAAGGACCACTCAAGAGCATTTTCTTTGACAGTTGGCATGACCAATCTAAATCCTCTTTCTTATTTTATGCTTAACATAGTAATATACAACACTTTCTGTTAGCAATTTGATCTGGCGGTTTCGGAGTCATCATTTAACGTAAAATAGACGTCGTGAACGAGATGTTGGGATTTCTGTCGATTGATAACCGGTCCAGTTTTGCAACCGGAGATGCTTACGATTACTGCAACGGCAATGAGCAATGCACAGTTTCTCACAGTACTACCTCCAAAAGAGTTTTCCAGCAACGATACTGACTAAGGCCGTGTATGTCAAGAGTAGTAATGGGGCATAACCGAATCCGGCGGCTGCTCTTATTGCCCTGTCAGCCATCCGATTGTAAATTTTTCGAAAATCATGCTTTCGTATGGATTTTTTTCGCCTGCTTCATAAAAGCACGCAATTTCACCGTTTTCAAGAACAGTTAGGCATGAATATGCGGCGGGGCCATCATGCAATATTTTCCTGACAGGCCATGTTCTCCGTAAGGAGTCCCTAGGACTACCGTCGTCATAGCTCAATCTTATGGTCATTCTGATACGTCTTTTTTTGTCGGCCGGATTGGAGAAGAGCACCAGGCTTTTGTTGCTGTCTTGATTGTACGTAATCATGCTTGCCTGACAGACTGGCTCGATAAGAGTTGGATCGTGCGTGATTTCGGACCAACTCTGGCCGCCATCTTTGCTGATCGATACGGCACGGCATTGTTTTCGGTTGTAGCTCCGCATGTTCATCATCAGCGAGCCATCTGACAGTTCCACAACCTGGCTTTCGTTGCAGCCGGGTGTAATCGTCTCGCTAATTTGCCAGGTACTGCCGTGATCGTCGCTGTAAATAACGTGCGAGCCATAGCCGTACTTGTTGTTTCTTTTGAAAACATCATCCCGTGTTTCAGTGTAGCTGTGATTAGCCGGGATAACCAATCGGCCGGCGTATTTGCCCCGTTTAATCTGGATGCCTATTCCGGGACCGGTGGCGTACCATCTGAAGTCATCCAGACGAGCGGTATCTGAAATACAGACGGGTTTCGACCAGCTCTTTCCATCGTCGTCGGAGTAGCAGATATACGGATGGCGAACATCCTTGCTTTTCCATGATATGATTTGGGATTCGTGGTCTGTACCGAGATTCCATGTGCTGAGAAGGTAGATTCTGCCCGTGCTTCGGTCCACTACAGGGCAGGGATTGCCGCAGGTATTGCTGCCATCGGACCAGACAAGCTGGGATTTACTCCAGGTTGTGCCGCCGTCTTCCGATCTTCTGACGAGTGTGTCGATATCTCCGGTATCTCCTGAAGTGCGGCCCTCACAAAAGGCCAGTAAGGAGCCTTGTTTTGTTACAATAAGCGACGGTATACGATACCTGTTATAGCCCGGCATGCCAATGTAATAGAGTGCAGTCTTTTCAGATCTCTGCCGGATAGTTTGATTTCGAGTATCGGACGGCAGGCCGCTGGTTATTTTGCGGAGGCTATCGTGTGTCTCACTCATGCCGGCGACAATATGATTTGTTGAATTGTCGGAGATTGAATTATGATTCTCTTTAGCATATGTTTCTGGGCAGAAGGACAAAGCAAGGCAGAGAATAAGTATTAACATCGGATATTTAGAAATTTGCCGATCCATTTGATTAAGTCCTTTCGATTAAATCGCTGACGAATATTTGCTATTATGCACTATTTATGCAGACATATAAATAAGTAAACGGGTCAAATGTTCGGGCGAGATTCGAATTTTGGTTACGCATAAATTTCTTGCTTAATTGGCAGTTTGACGTTAAGATGTTGCGGAAACGGGGATTTTTGCCGGAAATGGACTTCTCGGACCGTTTGAGAGTCTCGCCATGGATTAGGCCGGATATCGGGGTTTCCCGGGAAATTCAAGGTACAGGATAATTATATTGCTGATTTATTTAGCACAGACAAGGAGAATTAAGTTATGGCAGTAAAGATACATTACGAAAATGATGCTCCTATCGATGCCTTAAAGGGCAAAAAGGTGGCGGTAGTCGGTTACGGCAGCCAGGGCCACGCGCACAGTCAGAATCTGCGCGATAGCGGCGTCGAGGTTGCAGTCGCCGAGCTGGAAGGGACGGACAATTACAAGCTTGCGGTTGAGCATGGCTTTAAGCCGACCGACATAAAAACAGCTATGGACGGTGCCGCTCTGATTATTGTGACGCTCCCCGATGAAATCCAGGCGAAAATCTACGCCGGCCACATCGGGCCCAACCTGGTAGCGGGCCAGACGCTCGGTTTCTGTCACGGTTTCAATATTCATTTCAAGTATATTGTGCCGCCGGAGGATGTGAACGTCGTGATGATTGCCCCGAAAGGCCCGGGACATCTGGTTCGCAGCGAGTATGAAAAGGGCGGCGGTGTGCCGTGCCTGGTGGCCGTCCAGCAGGATGCGACCGGCGACGCGAAGCAGATTGCCCTTGCATGGGGCAATGGCATCGGCGGCGCCCGGGCGGGGATCATCGAGACGACGTACAAAGAAGAGACGGAGACGGACCTGTTCGGTGAGCAGTGCGTTCTTTGCGGCGGTCTGACTGCGCTGATCAAGGCCGGTTTCGAGACGCTGGTCGAAGCCGGATATCAGCCGGAAATCGCCTACTTCGAATGTATGCACGAGGTGAAGCTGATCGTGGACTTGATGTATCAGGGCGGGATGAGCTATATGAGATACAGCATTTCCAACACCGCCGAGTATGGCGACCTGACGCGCGGGCCGAGAATTGTCCCGCCGCAGACCAAAGCCGAGATGAAGAAAATTCTCGCGGAGATTACTTCCGGTGAATTTGCCAAGGAATGGGTCAACGAGTATAAATCGGGACTGAAGAATTTCAACGAGCTGTACGGCAAGGACCACGGCAGCAAGCTGGAAACCGTTGGAAAAGAACTGCGTAAGATGATGAAGTGGATCGACTCCAAAGAAGTCTAACGATCGACTCATAGAAGGAGGATTGCAATGCGGCGAAACGTGCCGAGTCAGTCTGCGAATTCCATGATTGGAAATCGCAGATTGGCTTTTGCTTTGTGCTGTTATGCCGGTTTATTTCTCGGTATTCTGCTTGCCGGTTGTTCTGCCGTATCCTCACCTGCCGCATCGAAAAACCGGCATTCCGGGCAGGAAGAATTGTCCGCGCCGTATGACCAGATCGTTCTGAAAAAAAGCCTCACTCTCGATGCTCTGCCTAAGATTCGAAGGTCCCAAAGCGGGCCTGGTTCGCTCTTGGCGGAAACCGAGACGGTCAGTCACAGCGATAGGGTTGTCGCCTCGCTGGGCCAGAGCCCGGACGGCTACAGCACCTGGTTCAATATGGTGACATTCCACGAGTACCGGCTAAACGTTATCCGCAAGTATTTCTTTGCCGTCGAGGACAGGGCCGGGAGTTTGCGGACCCGGCCCAGGCGAGGTCTTCGCTTTGACTGCGAAATGGTGCTTGGAAAAGAAGCCCTCGGCGAATCTTTCGCATCTGAAAACGCCAGGCGAATCGAGATGCTGAGGTACGTTCTGGAAAATATCCGCAAGGATATCAACGAGCTTGGCGCCGATGTAGATGTGCCCGGCCAGTATAATAAGAAGCTGGACGTCTGCGGTATGCTCATCAATCAGACGTTCGAGACAGTGCTGGTAAAACTGGATGCGTCACCCATACTGGCGATGAGGCTGAGCCAGGCCGGCGGGGCCGAGTTCGATCACATCAACTTTAACAAGGGAACGGTCGAGCTCGTTGCCACGGATGATACCGTCGCGGTCAAGGTCCTCTTCGGCGCGTTCGTAGATAGGTAAAGAAGCCCTTAATAATCATTGTTCTATATGAACTTTTGCAAAATTGAAGTTAGGCATACTTTTGGAAAGAAAAAATCTTTTCTTTTGATTTTTTCTTTCTAAAAAGGCGATGTGTAAAGTTTGATAAGACAACAGGTTATGCTACAATATCTAATTATTTCAGAAAATCGAGAAACTGATTTTCTGAAATAATATATGCCTAACTTCAATTTTGCAAAACTCTTATTCTATCAAAAAGAGTGGGTCTGTAAGCCGAGTTCTGTATCCCGCCTAAAAAGGCGGGTGGCGACCATTTATCTTGACCAACCGTTGCCGGTTGGCTCTGCCTTTCGGCAAGCGACCTACCCGCCGGCAGAGCGGCTGTTAGCCGCCCGTACCCGGGCCGAGTGTCCGGCTGCTTGGTCTTGCAGGCGGTGGGGTTTACCCTGCCGGCGCCGTCACCGGCGCCGCGGTGCGCTCTTACCGCACCATTTCACCATTGCCTGTTCCCCTAAGGGACATCGGCTGTGTATTTTCTGCGGCACTTTCCCGCGGGTCGCCCCGGGTGGCCGTTAGCCACCACCGTGCCCTGTCCTGCTCGGACTTTCCTCCGGCTTCAAAAGAAGCCGGCGACCGCCCGACCCACTCTTTCAATTTACTATTTACTATTGACTATTGATAATTGTTCTTTTATCTGCCTTAATTATAACGAAAACCAACTTTTTTTTCTACGGTTGTTAGTTCAGATAGTATGATGGCAACGACGGCTATTGATTTTCTTCAGATTTCCTTGATATTTTGATATGCTTCTTGAAGTTCTCATCGTCGATTTTGGGGAAATCCCTTCTATAATGGACTCCCCGGCTTTCCCTGCGTTGTTGTGCGGATTGGGCTATAAGCAGAGAAGCGGTGAGCTTGTTCTGGCATTCCCAGCCGGCCGGTGAATCGAAAATTTTGTCCATCACATACCTTTGCCAGAATCTGATAATTTCCTGTGCCTCTGAGAGCGGCTGGTCCAGGCGGGTGATTCCGACGTTTCGCCACATCAGGGCACGAAGCGAGTTCCTCACGTCGGCGGTGTCCAAACGGGTACGGTCCGAGTGGGGGATCTGATGTTTTATTATGGGGCGCTTGAGATGGGCGGCGGTTGCCCTTTTATTTTTCGATACTTCCTGCCCGGCGATTTTTCCGAATACAAGCCCTTCGAGCAGGGAATTGCTGCCGAGCCGGTTTGCGCCGTGCAGGCCGGTCGAAGCGATTTCACCGCAGGCGTAAAGGTTCTCGACGCTCGTTTTGGCCGAGCTGTCGGTTTTTACGCCGCCGACCATATAGTGGGCGCTCGGCCGTACGGGGATGAGATCGTGTGTTATGTCGATATCGAAACTTTCGACAAGCTCGTTAATCCAGGGGAATCTTTTTGCGAAATATGCTTTATCGAAATGCCGGACGTCGAGATAAACGTGCGTCGATTCGGTTTTTCGCATTTGTGCCAGGATAGCCCGGCTGACGATGTCACGCGGAGCAAGCTCGGCGGCTTCGTGGTATTCCTTCATAAAGTGCCGGCCCTTGCTGTCTACCAGGATTGCTCCTTCGCCGCGAAGAGTCTCGGTAATCAGGGCGCGCGTAGCGCCTGCGATGTAGAGCGTCGTCGGATGGAACTGTACCATCTCTAAATCTCTCAGCACAGCCCCTGCCCGGTAAGCCATGGCGATGCCGTCGCCGGTGGCGACTTCCGGATTCGTCGTTTCACGGTATAGCCGTCCCGCTCCGCCGGTGGCCAGGATCGTATTTGCGGCCCAGATGATTTGTGGGCCTCTCTTACGTTCGTGGCCGATGATTCCCATGCACTTGTTGTTGTCGGTGAGCAAATCTATTGTGAAGAAATTCTCCATTATCCTTATATTGGGATTGTGTCTGACTCTATCGAGCAGAGCCTCGGCAATGGCCCGTCCGGTTTCGTCGCCGTGGGCGTGAGCGACGCGGGGATAGCTGTGACCGCCTTCGAGCGTAGCGGCTATATGGTTTTCGCTCAGGTCGAATTCCGTGCCCCATTCGAGCAGTTGCTCCACGAGTTCCGGTCCCTGGTGAACGACCAGGTCGACGACGGCTTCATCGCAGATTCCACAGCCGGTCCTGAGTGTATCGGCAATATGTGATTCGAATGTATCTGCTTTATCCAGCACCGAGGCAATGCCGCCCTGGGCTTTAAAGGTGTTGCTTTCTTCGGCTTTACCCTTGCAGACGATAATTACCCTGTGGTGTTCGGCTGCTTCGAGCGCGGCACGAAGACCTGCGATCCCGGCCCCTATCACCAGGCAGTCGGTAAAAAGCTGGTGCGCGGAGATAGAGTCGATGTTTACCAGGTAGCGTCTGAATTCCGATTTTTCGGTCATAATTTTGATGCTCGATAAGACTTAGGGCGTTTTTAGTTTTGGGTTACTTACGGCTCAGGGTGACTTCGCCCGTGAACACTCTTTCATCTTCGGCATACTTTAGAACGAATGCCTGAAGTTTTTTTGTCGATGCCGTAAGAACAATCCTTTCTCCTATGGATGTATGTTCTACCGCACTCGGATTTTCCTTGAGCAATTCTTCCATCTTGGATTCTGATGTTAATCGCAATTTCAACCGGGGCTCTATGGAGTCTATTTTCACAAAAGTATGGGCGGGTATCAGGAATAAGGAATTATATGGCCAGTCCATTTTGTTGGGATCTTCCGGCTCCCAGGGCAGCTCGCCTGGGAAAATATCCAGGAAAAGCATGTCCTTCAGTTTGAGCAGGTGCGCCACAAACGAGCCTTTTTTGCCGTCCTCATCGGTGAAAATCAATTTGTATGCATTTTTCGGTTCGTCGATACGCTCGAATTCCCATGTGGTTTTGGTGTCTCCGGAATTATCAATCCACGTGCCGCACAGTTTTTTATCCACCACGATATCTTTTTCCGTATAAAGCGGGTGCAGCGATATAACCGGCACGCAGCCGCCTAAAATGACAGCGAGCATGTAAAAGAGAAGCTTTTTTATATTCATTTTTCGGTCTCCTTTAAATATTGACTAATTTGTGTCAATCCGCTATCTGCGATTCTCATTTTCTGTGATTAAAGACCAATTGTCAATTGCAAATCCGAGCCAAAACCGATAAATTGCGGCGGTTAAAACTTAAATAAATAATCAGAGGATTTTAATAAAGGATTATTTGAATTGGATTTGGACTTATTTGGATGGATTGTGGTTGCTGTTTGTGCCGTGATGGTCGGAACGACCAAAACCGGGATGCCCGGACTTGGAATCCTCATAGTGCCTTTAATGGCGCTGGTTCTTCCGACGCGTCAGTCGACGGGGATTTTGCTGGGCATCCTGATTCTGGCGGATTTGTTTGCGATCACGTACCATCGGCGTAATGCGAGGTGGGGGCACGTGCTGCGTTTGCTTCCGGCGGCTTTTGCCGGGATTGTGGCGGGATATTTCGGCTTGAAGTTCGTTAATGACCGGCAGCTCAAGCCGATTATCGGTGGAATCGTTCTGGTAATGCTGGCCGTCAATTACTGGCGGAACCGG
>DQCG01000612.1:5573-7070 GCA_003533825.1 Phycisphaerales bacterium | reverse complement strand
GCGGTGCGGATGCTTGCGGTTGCCGGGGTGTCGAAGTTATTTTTGTGCAGGAACTTATAGGTTTTTCTTTTGTCCTGGCAGATATCGATTACCGCCGGATCGGAGACGAGGACGTGACAGCCGAGTGCGGCGAATTTCGGCTTGTTCTGCGAGAGACTTTTGAGGTCGAGATCGACAGTCGGGATGAGCAGTGTAACCTTGTTGGCTTTGACTATCGAGAGCAGTTGTTTGATATAGCCGGGATGTGTGGTGGGTTTTACGCCGAATTGCCGGTCGCACAGTTGCAGGGCGGGGCTCAGCTCGGTTGTGTCAGTGCCCAAGAACGAAGCGTTTATCTTCAGCCGGCGTGCCGCCCTGCGGAAACTTTCGAGCAGCGAAACCCGCCTGCCGATACAGGTGAATAATATGTTTAACTTATTTCCGGCTTTCGATTTTCGATTTTTCAATTCTATAATTCCACCTAATAATGTTTATTGCCAATTCTTGATTGAAAACGTGTAATAGTCAATATTTAATTCCCGTTTTCGAATTCTTTTGACATTTTGCCCGGACCGTTTTAGACTTACAATTTCGGTTTTAAGGACAGGTATGATTTATGAGTCAATGGAAAGACAAGGTAGAAAATAAGAAGGCCGTGGTCGGCGTTTTGGGGCTCGGCTACGTGGGGCTGCCCTTAGCCAGGGAATTCGCCTCGGCGGGCCTTAAGGTTATGGGCTTCGATGTCGATGATAAGAAGGTCCGGATTCTGAATTCCGGTCGCAGCATCATCAAGCACGTGCCTCATTCGCAGGTCAAACAGATGGTAAAAACCGGTCGCTTCAGTGCTACTACCGATATGGCCCGTCTCAAAAAGGTCGATGCCATCTTAGTCTGCGTTCCGACGCCGCTGACCGAGAACCGTGAGCCTGATATGCAGTTTATTATCAGCAGCAGCGAGACGATTGTTAAATACCTTCGGCCCGGCCAGCTTGTCGTTCTCGAAAGCACGACGTATCCCGGCACGACGAAAGAGCTTGTAGCGCCGATCCTGGAGAGCGGCGGGCTGAAGGCCGGCAGGGATTTTCACCTGGCGTATTCGCCCGAGCGGGAGGACCCGGGCAATAAGGATTTTACCACCAAGACGATTCCGAAGGTCGTTGGGGGCCTGACGAAGAAATGCTGCCGGATGGCCTGCGAGCTTTATGGAGCCGCTATCGTCCGAACCGTTGCCGTATCGAGCCTTGAAGCGGCCGAGGCGGCGAAAATCCTTGAAAATATCTATCGCTGCATCAATATCGCGATGGTCAACGAGCTGAAAATTGTTTTCGACAGGATGGGTGTCGATGTCTGGGAGGTCATCGCCGCCGCGAGCACTAAGCCGTTTGGCTTCAAGGCCTTTTACCCCGGGCCGGGGCTCGGCGGGCACTGTATCCCCATCGATCCATTTTACCTGACGTGGAAGGCCCGGCAGTACGGCATGCCGACGCGGTTCATCGAGCTGGCCGGCGAAATCAATAC
>DQCG01000612.1:0-5564 GCA_003533825.1 Phycisphaerales bacterium | reverse complement strand
GTTCTCGGCCTGGCTTATAAGAAGGATATAGACGATTTGAGGGAATCGCCTTCGATTGAACTGATCGAGCTGCTGCGACAAAAAGGCGCCAAGGTTGACTACAACGACCCCTACATTCCCAAAACGCACAAGCAGCGCCAGCATGATTTGAGAATGGTCAGCAAAAAATTGTCGGCGAAAATGCTGGCCGGTTACGACGTGGTTTTAATATCGACCGACCATAGTGATTACGACTACGGCTGGATTGTGAAGAATGCGAAGCTCGTTGTCGACACGCGCAACGCCACGGCAGGCGTTCGCGGAGCCGGGAAGAAAGTTGTTAAGGCGTAAGATTGAAAGGGAGTTTCAATGCGGATCCCGATTTTGGATTTAAAGGCGCAGTATGCGACTATCAAGGATGAAGTCACGCGGGCTATCGGCGAGGTCTGCGAGAGTCAGGCTTTTGCGCTCGGTCCGGCGGTGGCCCGGTTCGAACAGAACGTCGCCGCATATTGCGGCAGCAAACATGCAATCGGTGTGTCGAGCGGGACCGATGCGCTGCTTGTGAGCCTGATGGCGCTGGATATCAAGCCGGGCGATGAAGTAATCACGACCCCTTTTTCCTTTTTTGCTACGGCCGGTTGTGTCGTCAGGGTCGGGGCAAGGCCGGTCTTTGCGGACGTCGATCCGGATTCCTGCAACATTGACCCGGCCCGCATCGAAGAGAAGATAAGCGACAGGACGCGTGCAATTATTCCGGTGCATTTGTTCGGACAGATTGCTGAGATGGAAGCAATTATGGAAATTGCTCAGCGGCACGATCTTGCCGTAATCGAAGATGCCGCCCAGGCCATCGGTGCGAGCCGGGATGGCTCGAAGGCCGGCGCCTTTGGCGACTGCGGATGCTTTTCGTTCTATCCGACTAAGAATCTCGGTGGCTTCGGCGACGGCGGGCTGGTCACGACGAACACCGACGCGCTGGCGGATGACATCAGGACGCTTCGTGACCACGGGCAGAAACCGCAGTATTTCTACAAAGTGATCGGCGGCAATTTCCGCCTGGACGGCATACAGGGTGCGGTCCTGAACGTCAAACTCAAATACCTCGACGAGTGGAACGAGAAACGAAGGCAAAACGCTGCCCTGTACGACAGCCTTTTCGCCGGTTCACCGGTCCGGACGCCGGCGATTGATTCGCATAACGTGAGTATTTATCACCAGTACACCGTGACCGTGCCCGAGAGGGATAAGCTCCAGAAATATCTGGCGGAAAATGAGATCGGCTCGGCGGTGTTTTATCCCAAGCCGTTACATCTGCAGGATTGCTTCGGAGAGCTCGGTTACAGGCAGGGTGACATGCCGGTTGCCGAGAGGCTTTGTAACGAGGTCATGTCATTGCCGGTTTACCCGGAGCTTACGCCGGAGGAGATCGAATACGTCGCCGGGACGGTGCTAAAGTTTTATGGAATAAGTTAGGAATGAACTTTTGTAAAATTGAAGTTAGGCATACTTTTGGAAAGAAAAAATCTTTTCTTTTGATTTTTTCTTTCCAAAAAAGCGATGTGTAACAATTGATAAAACAATAGGTTATGCTACAATACCTAATTATTTTCAGAAAATCGAGAAACTGATTTTCTAAAATAATATATGCCCAACTTCAACTTTGCAAAAACTTTTGTTAGGACGAAAAAATTGCTGAAAGTTAGTGAAAATCCTCCAATTATATGGCCTGAAGACCAGTCGATTTGCGATTTCCAGGGTGAATGGTGGGTCGCCCATACGAAGAGCAGGAACGAAAAGGCCTTTGCTCACGATCTGATACGCAGAAATATATGCTACTTTCTTCCGATGAGCTGGAAGGTTCGCCGCAAGAGCCGGCGGACAATACGGTCCCTACTGCCTCTGTTTAGCGGATACGTATTTTTTTGCGGCAACGAGGACGAGCGGAGCGAGCTGTGGCGAACTGACCGTGTGGCTAATCTGATAGAAGTCAGGGACCAGCAGAAGTTCCTCAAAGAGCTGCAGCAAATTGAGCAGGCGCTTCAGGCCGGAGCTCCATTGATACCGCATAAATACGTCAAGATAGGTCAGCAGTGCAGGGTTATAGCCGGACCGTTGCTCGGCCTGCAGGGCATTGTCGTTAGTACCAGAGGCACTATGCGGTTGGTGCTGCAGGTGGATATGCTCGGCCAGGCGGCAAGTGTGGAAATAGATATCGATATGATAGAAGTTGCTGACTGAACGGGCATGGAATAAGGAGTCGATAAAATGCAGATTTGCGTTGTTGGTATTGGTTATGTCGGGCTGGTGACTGCTGCGTGTCTTGCGGAAGCGGGCAGCAAAGTCGTATGTGTGGATAATGACAGTAAGAAAATAGCCGATTTGAAGGATGGAGTAATCCCGATTTACGAGCCGGGCCTGACTGAGATGGTCAAACGTAATGAAAAGCTTGGCCGGCTGCAATTTACGACGGATTTGAAATACGGCGTGGACAATTCACTTATTATATTTATTGCGGTCGGGACGCCCTCGGCGCCGGATGGCTCATCCGATTTATCCGCAGTCTTTTCCGTTGCCGGCGGCATCGCCGAAAACTTGACCGACTACCGGATCATAGCGACAAAGAGCACCGTGCCGGTCGGTACAAGTCAAAAGGTCACTGATATTATAAAATCGAAAACTGAAATTCAGTTCGATTATGTCAGCAATCCGGAATTCCTGAAGGAAGGTGCCGCCGTCGAGGATTTTATGAGTCCGGACAGGATAATCATAGGTACGAATAATCCCCCCGTGCGAACAATAATGCAGCAGTTGTACAGCCCGTTTATGCGGAAGAGCAGCCGGATCCTCTTTATGGATCCGTTATCGGCGGAGATGACAAAGTATGCGGCCAATACGATGCTGGCGACGAGAATTTCATTTATGAACGAGCTATCGGTGCTGTGCGAGAAACTCGGCGCCGATATCGAGCAGGTCAGGCATGGTCTCGGCAGTGACTCGCGAATCGGTTCGGCCTTTTTGTTTCCGGGTGTCGGTTACGGCGGCGCGTGCTTTCCGAAAGATATCCGGGCGCTGGTTCATACCGGCTCCGAGAACGGTGTTGAAATGACGATAGCTAAGGCCGTCCAGCAGGTTAACATTAACCAACAGGAGCGATTTGCAGAACGGATTAAGAGCTATTTCAGCGGCGCCGAAGACCGGACGACGCTGGCCGTCTGGGGACTAGCGTTTAAGGCGAGGACCGATGACGTCAGGGAATCGCCGGCGATTTTCTGTATCAGGCAGTTTCTCGATTGCCGGATGAAAATCAGGGCCTATGACCCTGAGGCGGCCTCTTCGGCAATGGAGGTATTGGACGGCGCAATCGAAACGATGCAAAACGGATACGACGCACTTGAGGGCGCCGATGCCCTTGTTGTCTTCACCGATTGGCAGGAGTTCCGTAATCCCGACTTCGAAGTCATAGCGAAGAAACTTAACAAGCCTCTTATCTTTGACGGCAGAAACCTTTATAATCCCGATGTAGTCAAAAAAGCAGGAATCGAATATCACAGTATCGGAAGAGCATCCGTTTGAAAGTCTCTTCCATTGCGGGCTAAAGGGAAAGGATAAAACAGATGCGCATTGTTCTTGTTATAAAGAGTTTGGGTATAATCTTCTCTCTGATGGGGATAGCGTATCTGCTCAGGCCCGACATTATCAAAAAGTTGATGGTATTTTTCAAAAAGGGCAACAGAATATATTTCGCCGGACTTCTGCGATTTGCCCTGGCGGTAGTCTTTTTCGTAGGCGCTCGTGAATGCAGATATTTTTGGATAATATTTGCCTGCGGGATCATTTTCCTGCTCAGCGGCCTTTTGATATTCATGCTCGGACCAGAAAAGATCAGACGCATGTTCAACTGGTATCAAAACCAGCCGAACCTGTTTTTCCGGGTTATCGCCGCCATCGTCTTAATCTTCGGGGCAATCGTTATCCTTTCGGCGTAAACGTTCGTCGAGAACGTTCGCGAATCACCAAATACAGGAAGCAGACAGCATGAAAGCACTAATAACCGGAGCTGCCGGATTTATCGGCTCGCATTTGTGCGAGCGGCTTCTTGCCGATAGCTGGGCCGTAGCTGGCGTCGATAATTTCGATGACTTTTACGACCCTCAAATCAAACGCCGGAACATCAGCGACTGTTTGAAGAACAACAATTTCCGGCTCATCGAAGCCGATATTCGCGACCGTGACGCGATGGATCGGGCCGTCGGGGACGGCGTGGATGTTATCGTACACCTGGCCGCCCGGGCCGGCGTTCGTCCCTCGATCGCTCAGCCTGTGCTGTATGCGGATGTGAACATCAACGGAACGCTGAACCTGCTCGAGGCAGCGAAGAAATATGAAATAAAAAAGTTCATCTTCGCTTCGAGCTCGAGTGTCTATGGTAACAATGAGAAAGTGCCCTTCTCCGAAGAAGATAATGTCGATTTTCCAATCTCGCCCTACGCGGCAACGAAAAAAGCGGGCGAGCTCATCTGCCACACTTATCACCACCTTTTCGGCATGTCCATAACCTGCCTTCGTTTCTTCACTGTTTACGGCCCCCGGCAGAGGCCGGACCTGGCCATTCACAAATTCGCAAAACTTATCGAAGAGAACAAACCTATTCCCGTTTACGGGGATGGATCGATGATGCGGGACTTTACCTACATCGATGACATCATTGACGGCACCGTTGGAGCGATAGAAAATTGCAACGGCTATAATATTTATAATCTCGGCGAGTCGCAGCCGATTTCCGTCAACGATTTAATCACGGAAATAGAAAAAGTCCTCGGTAAGAAGGCGGTCAGGCAATACGAACCTCCTCAACCAGGCGACGTCGAACGCACCTATGCCGACGTCGCCAAAGCCACCGGAGAGTTGGCTTACAAGCCTTCGACCTCCATTCAGGCCGGCCTTACGCAGTTCGCAGTCTGGTTAAGAAATGACGCCTGATTCAATATTGCCCCTATAAATTTGGCGAAAGAACCTTGCAAAATACCGGCGCGTTCACTATGATTTGCGGCACCGAAGTGACGAAACGCTGCGGTTTTGAAAAATGTCCATAGATAAAAATATAGGAGAAATAAAGTGACAGACGAAAAGAAAGCGGATTTGGCCGGCCCGGGAATTGGTGATTACGACAAACTGCAGAAAATCCTGCCGCAGGATTACAACTCTCTGCTGAACCCGAAGGAAACCCAGCTTGCCACCTATGCCGTCAAAGACTATATTGAAGAAAACCTCTGCAAGGAACTCAATCTGATTCGCGTGACCGTCCCGCTGATTGTGGACGTCGAGAGCGGCGTCAACGACATGCTCGACCGCGACGGTTCCCGAACACCGATTCAGTTCCACATATCGAACGATCGGGACAAGAATCCGATCGATGCCCAGGTCGTCCAGGCTGCCACCAAGTGGAAGCGCATGGCACTGAAGCAGTTCGGTATGAAGCTCGGCGAGGGCCTGATTACCGATATGCGTGCCATACGAAAGGACTACTTTCTCGACCACGACCACAGCGCGTACGTCGACCAGTGGGACTGGGAGCTGGCAAT
>DQCG01000534.1:3803-13984 GCA_003533825.1 Phycisphaerales bacterium | reverse complement strand
GAGATCCGAACGCGTCGCTGAGTACAATCAGCTAATGCGAATCGAACGGCAACTCGGAGACAAAGCCCAGATGGCCCGCTTTACCTTCTCGCCAAAACAGGCTTAGCGGCGGCATCCATAAGCATCGGTTTTGTTGTCTTGCCGAAAATAAACGACAGCGAATCGTTGCATGTGTTGGTAGATTGTCCGGACGCTGAAATGCTAAGTTTAAAAGCGTAGTCTCAAAACGGAGCAGGAGGGATTCGAACCCCCGGTACCTTTCGGTACAACGGTTTTCAAGACCGTCGCCTTAAGCCGCTCGGCCACTGCTCCTTCGTATTTTTGCTTACTTTACAACCAACAGGGTTGCATTGCAAGAAAATTAGGGGCAGGTGCACAAGCTACATATCGGCCGATAAATATAGACCAATAGCCATAAATAAGACAATAAAGCCAACACTTCCGCCTTTACTACAGTGTCCAGTTATTGTGATACTCCGGGCGGATGTACCGGTCCGCTTCGGGAGCGTTGGTTGCTTTCATGTTAGGCCCGTCCCAGGCTAATTTCCTGCCGGTACGCAGGGCAACATTGCCCAGGAGAACCACCTCGGTCATCGGGCCTGCGTAGTCGAAGTTTGAGCTTGCAGGCTTGCCTCCCTTGCAGGCGTCGATCCAGTCCCTGTGATGCCCCCTGGACCGGGCGAGTGTCTTCGGCGGCAGCTTATAGGCTTTCATTTTGGTCTCGGGGATGATCCGGGGATTGCCGCCCCAGCCGGGACACATGATCTTGCCCTTATCACCCACGAAGAGAATTCCGTTGCCGCCGCCGGTCAGTTCCCGGCCGGGTTCCAATTCTTCCGGACGCGGCGGCATTAGACCACCCCCATACCAGGTCATCTTGACCGGCGGCATGTTCTTGCGGGCGCCGAACTGATAGTGGATGGTTGATGTCAACGGTGTCGTTTCCGGATTGATTCCGCTCGAACTGGCTTCGACGCTTATCGGATGACCTAATTCCAAAGCCCAGAAGGCGGGATCCATGTTATGGCAGGCCATATCTCCATTTGCACCTGTTCCGAAATCTCACCAGCCGCGCCAATTATACGGCGCATACGCCGGGTGATACGGTCTTCTCGCCGCCGGACCGAGCCACAAATCCCAGTCCAATCCGGATGGCACCGGCGGCGTTTCTGTGGGTCTGGCTGTTCGTTTCCCAGCCCAACCGGCTCCGGTATGACTCCATGAATGCACCTCCCGCACATCTCCGATAGCACCGTCCCGGATCCATTCGACGGTCAGGCGAATTCCTTCACCGCTGTGACCCTGGTTACCCATCTGCGTGGCGATTTTTGCCTGCCTGGCTGCTTCAGTGATTTTACGGGCTTCGTGGATCGAGTGCGTCAGGGGTTTTTCGCAATAGACGTGCTTGCCGTTTTTAATCGCCGTCATGATCGCTACTGCGTGAACGTGGTCCGGCGTCGCCACGAGCACCGCATCGATACCTTTTTCTTCTTCGAACATTCGGCGGAAATCGATATAGCCGGCGCAGCCGTTGTAACGGCCGGTCGATTTTTGGTCGGCGTAATATTTTTCGATGAGCTGACTGGCCGGCTTTCTTCCTGCCACGCCGCCGTAATAAAAGCGGCTGTAATCGGATTGCTCATTGACGTCACAAATCGCAATTATTTGTACATCCGAGTGTCGGAGCAGGCCTTTGATATTTTGTGTGCCCTGGCCGCCTGTACCGATGATTGCTACATTGAGCTTCTCGCTTGGGGGTGTATTTCCGCTGCCTCCCAGCACGTATCGTGGAACCACGGTAAACGCCGCTGTAGCGGCGGCCGCACCGCCGATGAACCGGCGCCTGGAAATCTTTGCGCTCTTTGACTTGCTGATTCTGTGATGACTTTTCATATCAATGTTCTCCAAAAAGTTGACCCATCCAAATTGTGGCGGGACCTAATGTTGACTCATATCACCGATTGATATTATATCCATGCGTTGTTGTGGCTACAAAGCTTTTATTCAAGTAGTCCCGTCCGGCTTTGACGGATTCTCCAGATTCCACCCTTCGATGGTCAAGACGGGCTGATCATTTATGGCTGAAAATCTGGCCTTGATGGTTCTGGTTTCGCCGGGTGGCAAGCTCACATAGTTATCTTCCCAGAAGACCGGCAGGATTGTTTCACCCGTTTTCTTCGAGACTTTCAACTCGATGAAAAATGCGATTGTCTCGCCGGTGTTGTGCAGCGTTACTGTCATTTTCGTTTGTTCTCCGGTGCTCTCGGTATGATACTCGAAGTTAACTTTTGCAGGCGGCAGCGAATTCAGTGCTGTCAGGTCTGCGAATTCTTTGCTGGGTGTGTAGTATGGCCAGGGCTCGACCTTCGCGCCGTAATCCAAAACATCAAGCATGGTTGAAAGCCAGTAGAAATTATTGCCGATTTCGATACCCTTGTCATTATTGAGTCTGAGATCGAGAAAATACGTCTTGCTGATGTTTTTAAGTTCAGGAAGCTCGAAGATTTTGGCCGACGATTCAGATTTGGCATCGACTTCAAACATCCTTTTTAAGACTTCCGCGGAATTGATATCCAGCACTCGAATGGCAGCTTTCAAATTCCTGCTCGCTGCTAAATGGTCGTTTACAATATATATGCCGCGGTCGCCGTAGTTATAGAGCAGATGCAGCGGTTCGCAGGCCTTCTTTGCGGCGTAGAACGCGCCGGTCGGTATCAGGTATTTATCATAAAGCTGCCAGTACATCTTCGGCCAGGCGGCGTTGAGCATCCATTGTACGATTCCGGTGGCGGTACCTTTGTTGGCACGGAACGCTTCGAACATCGGCCGCATCAATTCATAATTCAGGGCCTGTGCTTTTTTTGCGAATTCCTCGACGCCGGCCGGCTCGCCGTAGCGGCAATTCATCGCTTCACGATATCGATTCAGCGTGCCGAATTCGTTCAGTCCGCAGTGAAATTCCCAGAATGTGTCAATCGGCCAGAGATGATCTTCAGGAATCATTTTTTCGATAGTCTCCAGCACAGGCACGACCGCTCCGGGCGATGTCTCCGTATTGAAACCGTATGCACCGCCGAGAGTCTTGTCCGTGTACCAATAGACCGGCGGCGTATACGCATAAGGGCCGAGCATCTTGACGCCAGAGGGGCCGCAGATTTCACTGATGACGATTTCTTTGCCGATGATTTGCTGTTCGCTGCCCACGCCGCCCGTGGATGCCAGGTAGGGACGCGATGGATCGTATCGGCGAAAAATCTCGATGTATCTTTGTGCCAGCTCAGTCTTCGGCACCTTATCGCTGGCGACGGCCCAGACGTAGATGCTGGGGTGATTTCTCAGCCAGACAACCTGGTCCTGCCACGACTGGGCAATCAATTCGATGTTCTCCGGAGAAGTCGCTCCCCCGTAGCGGTCGTCAACCGGTTTTCCGAGATATTGTTCATGCTCCCAGTGACAACTCCAGCCGACCATCATCATAATGCCGTAGCGGTCGCACAAATCGTACAGCGTATGGTCACTGCCCCAGATGCCCTCAAGACGGATGCAGTTTAGATTCATGTGCCTGACGTATCTCAACTGGGCGTCGATGTTCTGCGGCGTATCGGCGAGAAACAGGTCGTCCGTCCAGCCGGCACCTTTGATAAGGATTTTTTTCCCGTTAACCCTGAATCCGCGGTGCCCGCCCTGGTTCGTATAGGCTTCGATTTCGCGAATTCCAAATCTAACACTCGAGACATCGCAAGCATCGCCGCGTGCCGTAAATTTCAGATGCAAATCATATAGATTCGGCGGGCCCAACTGATATGGCCACCAGATTCTCGGATTCTTGATTTTCAGATCGTTGAACTCTACGGTTATTCGCTCTTGTGGCTTTATATCTATGGTCTTGCTGAACCTTAACGATTCAATTTCACCTTCGAGGATTCCCGATATGCTGTTCTGCCCATGATTGACCAGTTCTGCTGTGACATTTAGTGTCGCTTCGTCGAGAGTTTCCAGATTCAGTTTGGTTTGAACAAAAGGGCGTTCAATTGAGACGTTCCGGCAAAATCTCAATCTGACACTGCGGAAGATGCCCATATTGCGGTCTGGCGGCGGGGGATTCCAGTCGACAAAACCGGTGGAGAAATCACCCGGCTTCGGGGGTATTACTTCTGCCGCCAGCGCGTTAGCGCCTTCGAAAACAAATTTTGAGATGTCGTACTGAAATTGGCGAAATGCACCTCTTGCCTCACTCGCCGGCGCGATCTGGTTGCCGTTCAGCCAGATGTTCGCGCTGTAATTTATACCGTCGAATTCAAGCAGGATCATCTCGTCGGCGCCTTTTTGAGACAGTTGAAATTCTGTTCGATACCACCACGGTTTCTCATATGGTTCGACAGGGATTTCGCTGAGATTCATACCGCAATAAGGATTCTCATAGACTCCATTTTCCACCAGTGCGGCTAACACTGTCGAGGGAACGTTCGCCGGATACCAGCGGCGAGTATCGAAGCCCGGCCTGGAAATCCGCTCCGGAATCCGGCCCACTTCCGAGGACGACTGAATCATCCACCAGGCGGTAAGTGATTTTTCATATTGAAAATCATTTTCATTCATAATCTTGCCATTTGTACAATTGATGGTACAGAATAGGAGGGACAGTTGCAACTATCAGATAAGTTTGTTATCTTGGTGCGGTCGTGTATGTACGGATAATAGTAAAGGAAATAAAAAATGAGCAAGTTAGCCATTAATGGCGGCAAGCCGCTCCGGGATGCCAAAACGGATCCGTGGCCCAAGTGGCCTGTATGGGATGAAAATGAAGAGAAAGGCCTGCTTGAGGTCTTAAGAAGCGGGGTTTGGTCGTATAACGGTCCGAAGGAGGTGGAATTCAACAAGTCCTTTGCGAAATTCATCGGAACCGAATATGCGATATCGGCGGCGAACGGAACCGTCTCTTTGCAACTTGCACTTGAGGCCTGCGGCGTCGGATTGGGCGATGAGGTAATCGTACCCGGGCTGACATGGCAGGCGACGGCCGGCGCGGTTTTGGATGTCAATGCCGCTGCCGTACTCGTCGATGTCCGCCGGGACAACTGGTGCATCGATCCGGCCGAGGTGGACCAAGCAATCACGCCGCAAACCAAAGCCATTATCCCCGTGCACCTTTACGGATGTTTTGCCGACATGGATGCCATAATGGCGATAGCACGAAAGCACAAGCTCAGGGTGATCGAGGACTGCGCACACAAGCATGGGGGCGAGTTGAAAGGAAGGAAAGCCGGCAGCATTGGCGATGTGGGAAGTTTCAGTTTCCAGCTTTCGAAGCTCATGACGGCAGGGGAGGGTGGAGCACTTACTACAAGCGATCCGGAATTATTCGAGAGGCTCGATGCGCTTCGAAATTGCGGCAGAAGGCCCGAGAGTCAGGAGTCTGCTGATAAGGGTGCGGGGCTCTACGGCAGCGAAGGGGATTTGATCCAGTCGGGGAACTACCGGATTACAGATTTCCAGGCGGCCCTGCTGATTGAATCGCTGAAAAGGCTGCCGCAGCAAAACCGTATCCGAGGCGAAAATGCAAAGTATTTGAACTCATTGCTCGCTGAGCTTCCCGGCGTTGTGCCGATGAAAAACGATAAAACCGAAGCATTGGGAGCATGTTATAATTTTTCGTTCAGGTACAATAAGGCCAAATTTAGAGACCTCGATGTCAGGAAATTCAGAGAGGCCCTGGGCAAAGAGCTGGCTTGTTCGGTCGAGGCAAGTTATGAGCCACTCAACGCATGTTCGTTATATACTCCCCATACGAAGCCACGGCGGTATAGGCTGAGTAAAAAATACTGGCATCAAATCGATCCGGCCGCATTTGAGCTGCCGGTTTGCCATAAAATCTTCACGGAAGAATCGGTTTGTTTTCATCATACCGTTCTGATGGGGAAAAAGGCGGATATGGACCTGATCGCCGGGGCCATTAAAAAAATATATGACAATGCCGAGGAACTGCTATAAGCAAATCAGTCAAAGTTGAGCTTTTAGAATGTAGTAAAGAGGGGGAGGATTGCAGAATGTATGTGTCGCCATAATATCATTTTGCACTAATGTGTTGAATTCTCCGAATCAAGAGGTCTACGCATTTGACATTAGTCATGATTCTATTGCCAAGAGGATTATTCGGAACTTTTGAACCATATTGAAGTGATCATCATGGATCAAATTACTTCCGATCTGATCGCAGCCTACTCCCAGTGTCAGCGCAAGGCATACTTGCTGCTTAAAGGAAAAGTAAAGGGGGATCAGCATGAGTACGAGTGCATCTTGGAAGAGCGTACTGCGGCTAATCGCTCACGCTATATTTCCACACTCCCAAATGGCCAGGTCGACTCTCACTTCAGAAAGAATGGCAGAGTTCGATTTTCACGAAAGGACAGTCTATCTTGCACTATTTCTGCGGATGATCTTGTTGCAACGTGTGATGCACTTCTCAAGCCCAAGAGGGAATCCGCAGGATCACGCACGCGACTGGAGCCTCATGTTGTAGTCGGTACTCACAGCGTCACCGATGATCAAAAGCTACGGCTAGCATTTGCAGGTTATGTTGTCGGGCAGACAACCAGGTATCGACCGTTGATTGGACTAATCGTGACACTTACCGAAAGCCCGAAGCAGATCAGATTGGAGCCGCAATACTCGAAAGTCCGCCCAATCATCAACGATCTGCGAGAGCAGATTCGCAAGCCCCTCTCTGAATGTCCAGCACTATGTTTGAACAAGCACTGCGCGATGTGCCAGTTTCGTAACCACTGCGTGCATGAGGCAGAGAAAGGTGACAGCTTGAGCTTACTGCAAAGAGTAACACCCAAGCTAATCCGAAGGTATCAGAAGAAGGGTATCTTCACAGTCACGCAGCTTTCCTACCTGTATAAACCAAGGCGACGCAGGAAGAAGGCAGCCGACACACCGCCATCGTTCAACGTCGAACTACAAGCTCTTGCCATACGGACAAATAAGATCTACTTACATGAGATGCCCACCATATCGAAGCAGCCTATCGAGTTGTTCCTGGATGTCGAAGGAATTCCAGATCAGGAGTTTGACTATCTCATTGGGCTTGTTATCCAAAATGGCAACGATGTTTCCTCTCACTCCTTTTGGGCAAACTCGGCAGAGGATGAGGCAAAGATCTTTGAGGCGTGTCTCCAAAAGGCCGCGGAGTATGGAAGTGCGCCCATCTACCATTATGGCAGCTACGACCCAAGAGCCTTTCAGCGGGCATCTAAGAAACATGGGATCGACTGTGAAGCATTCATCAACAGGATGGTGAATGTCAACTCCTTAGTGTTCGGAAAGGTATACTTTCCTACAAGATCTAACAGGCTGAAGGATCTGGGGACATGTGTCGGTGCATCATGGTCTGCGCCACAACCTTCCGGTATTCAGAGCCTTGTGTGGAGATATCGGTGGGAGGAAACGCGAAACGGGAAATTAAAGGAAATGCTCCTATCCTACAATTGCGATGACTGCCGTGCAGTTCAACTCCTTACTGAGGATCTGCAGCATGTTGCTAATGCAGCAACGTCAAGACCGGATGTTGACTTTGCAGATCGGCCTAAGCAAAACTGCACAGAATCTGGTGAAGAGATTCATCGGATACTTGATGACATCCTCAACTCAGGCCATTTGGAATACCGTGGCAAACGAATAAGTTTACAGAAAGAAGATGGGAATTCAGTTCCTGAGCATAAAAAGATTGGTCCTCCAAAAGGCCATAAAGCACATTTCCGTGTTCCACCTTCAAAAGTGCAGAGGATCATTGGTGTACATCGTCCAAGAATGTGCCCTCGTCACAAAGGGCAACCTCTCAATTCAAGCAATGTTTTGGCAGAACACACGATTATCGACTTGGCATTTACGAGGAACGGATGTAGAAAGACTAATGTGAAATACGCGGGAATGAAAGGTTACTGACCAAAATGTCAGCATTACCACTCCCCTCCCGCAATCAGACGGTTGGGTAGAAACTCATTTGGCCGGGGATTCCAAGCATGGGCAGCTTATCAACGACTTGCACTACGTCTTCCTTATAGGGCTATTGCTCAGCTTATTAATGAACTGTTCTCTGAACATATTAGTGTGACTGGTGTCATGAATCTCGTTGGATTTCTGGCAAAGGATTATTCGTGCACAGAAACCCTACTTATTAAGACCATACTTGCGAGCCCCTTTATTCATGCAGATGAAACGGGAATCAGCATTAGAGGATCCAGACACTATGTATGGGTCATCACAAATGGAACACACGTCGTATTTCAACTGACTGAAACACGGGAGACTACACTCCTTAGGAAAACTCTAAAAGGTTATGAGGGAGTACTGATTTCCGACTTCTATCCTGGCTTCGATTCAATAGAGTGCAGGCAACAGAAGTGCCTTGGTCATTTGATAAGAGACATAAACGATGATCTGTGGAAAAATCCCTTTAATCAAGAATACGAATCATTTGTCGCTGCCGTCCGGAATTTTCTGGTTCCATTATTTGAAGACGTCCAGAGGTTTGGGCTGAAAGCCAGGTTCCTCAAGAAGCACTTAAAAGCCGTTAACCGATTCTACAAACAGAATATCGACGGGACACAGCATAGGTGCGAGATAGTACAAAAATACCAGAAAAGGTTTGTGCGCTATAGGGATTCACTTTTTCTTTTCTTGACAGAGGACGGAATCCCCTGGAACAACAATATGGCGGAGCGTGCCTTACGCCACATTGCCATACAACGAAAGATTTCCGGCTCGTTCTTCAAGAGTGGAGCCACCAACTATCTGAAATTACTGGGGATCTTGCAGACGTGCCGCTTTCAGGACAAGTCATTCCTCAAATTCCTACTCTCAGGTGAACGTGACGTTGACAAGTACAAGGAACGAAAACGGCGTAGAACCAAGCTAGGTCATAGCTGAATTTGGCCTTTTTCTCAAGCGGGTTGCTGCAAGAAAGTATGTGAAGAGCAAAAGCTGTGGAAGGGTGAGATTTGTAGAAGCAGTGTCCTTTACAGGACTTCTGTGATAAGTTCAGAATCCTTTTTCAGAAAATATAATACGTGATAAAAATAAAGGCCAGGTCACCCAGTGCCCAGAGTTTCAGGTTAAGCCACCACTTGCGTTTTTTTAGTCCTTTGTAGATGTAATCATTGGGAATAAGCAGAACCAGAATCCCAATCAAAACGAACAGGACAAGAAAAACATTCTTGGCGGCCCCAATGGAAACACCGGCCAGCCATTCGAAATTTAGAACATATCTTAGAGCGTTTAATATAGCTTTTAACATTCTGCTTAAGCTCCAACTTGTGCCGTGTTTGGTTTTGGTTCCGGTAGCCGGTATACTAATCCGTACAACCGTTCATCCGGGTGCGGCCGGGTGAAAAGGCTGACCACTATAGCGATAACGAGCCCGGCCAGGAACGACCACCAAGAAACATAAAGAAACGGATCCTCTATTTCGAACAGATACCCTTTGAAAATATATAGCAAGGCGGAAACTGTAATTCCGCCCAGCAGGCCGAACAGTCCGCCCCATTGTGTGGTGCCTCGCCAGAAAATACCCAGCATTAAAACCGAAAAGACCGGCCCCTGGAAGAATGACAGAAAGGTTTGAATAGCGACGTATATCCCTTCGAAATATTGACTGACCGGCGAAGTAATCACCCCGAATATTAAAAGTACTATCGTTGCCATTCGTCCCACTATCAGGTAGTGCCGATCGGTAGCATCCTTTCGGATATACTTTTCGTAAATGTCTTTCGTCCACAATGTCGCGGTCGAATTCAGCATCGAATCGATGCTGGACATTAGTCCCGCCAGAAGAGCGGCAAACATCAATCCCACCAATCCCCATCCGGCCGGCAGCAATTCTTTAACGAGCAAGGGAAAAGCATTGTCGCCGTCTTCCATACCGGGATGCAAAGCAATCGCAATCAGCCCCGGAAATAATACCAGCATGGGGATAAACATTTTAAGAAACGCCCCCCAGATCATACTGGCCTTGGCGTCCCATTCGCTTTTGGCCGCCAGGCAACGCTGGACAATTGCCTGGTTGCCTATCATGTATGCGTTGGCCATGACAAAGGTCAGGCCGAAAAGAATTCCCGTCCAGGGGAAAGGAGTTTTAGTGTCCGTCGGCTGGATTAATCGAAAATAATCGCTGAATGAAT
>DQCG01000534.1:0-3746 GCA_003533825.1 Phycisphaerales bacterium | reverse complement strand
GTATAAATCCCGACCACAGAGGCCGTGATGATGATCGACTGCCAGAATGGCCAGCCCATAAGTGTGTTCAGTAATTTTGCACTGGCCCAGAAGACAACACCGAGATTGAAGGCGAAGAAAATAATCCAGGTCAGCGAGGCCAGTGTGCGGACGTAATCGTTGTAGCGCTTGCCCAAATACTCCGGGATCGTATAGACGCCTGCCTTCCAGAAATACGGGATGAAAATAAACGCTCCGAGCAGCATTGCCGGAACAGAACCGATCCAGTCGAAGTTGCCCACAGCAATCCCGAACCGGTACGCCTGGCCCGAGACTCCGACGAAATCCTGCGCCCCGATGTCTGAGACGACAATCGACATACCGATAGCCCAGAACGGCAGGGATTTGCCGGCGAGAAAATAGTCCTCTGAGGAATGGACATAACGTTTGAAATAGAACCCGAGCAGCATGATACCGATCAGGTACGCAATTACCACCGCATAATCGAGACCGCCTAACACGAATCATATCTCCTTACTTGATTTTGTTTAGATACCTTCCCAGCCAGTAGGGCAGAAGGTATATGTCGCCGCTGTACTCGCGATTTCCACCGCTGCCGCCGTCCAGGCGAAAACCGTTGCCGTTGTACTTGCTCATGGGCCGTTCATCGGGCGGCAGAACCTCGCGTGTAGTCTGGTTGCGAAAATTAGGCTCCAGCAGCTCTATGTCTTTGCGATGACTATTTTGAACGGACCAGCTTAACATATCCAAAGGAAACTCCTTCAGGCTCCAGACGGTTTGGTCTAAATCAAACTCTTCTGCTCCGGTCATAGCGTAAATCAGGTTCCACAGTGGATTCTTTTCAGGCCGCTCGATGTCCCAGTGTCCCTTGATCGTCCGGAAGTATTTGTCACGCAGCTCGTCATTAAAGGCATATTTATACAAATTCCAGTACGAAAGAAAAGCCAGCTCATCGTCGGAATGGTTCCATTCGGTGGTCAGATCGATGCCGGGAACCCGGCCTATCCCGGAGATGGGGATCATGATGTTATCCAGGTAGCCGTGCTTTTCGAACAGCTCGAAGGCTTTGTCTTTGTAGATTTCCTTACCGGTAAAGTGGTATGCCGTCTGCAAAAATCCGATGATTTCGACGGAGTTGAGCCTGCGGTCGCCCACCTGTTTGGGAAACTTGTTAACATAATCCGGATTCCACTTGCCCCAGAGTGTCGGCCTGCCGTCGTAGTCGATAAGATACCAGTCATTACGCACAATGTGGGCCATTATATCGTCTATCAGGGTAATCGCCCGATCTCGCCAGTCTTTGTCCGGAACGACCTCGGCAAAGATGCTGTACACGAAGATGTGCCCTACGATTTCATCGCTGCTGGTCGTCGCTTTCCATGTCCAGTTCGGATCCCCGGCGGGCTGCCAGCGGGACTTGTCCGACAAATGATAGCCGGCTCTCTCGAACGAACGCGAAGGAAAACCTTCGATATGATTGATATGTGACAGGCGTTCCATCGCTTCGAACGATTCGTAGCAGTTCTTCAGAACATCATCCGACCTGGTGACGGCGTATCTGAAAAGCTCCCCGGCCAGATACATGCTGGTCCATAAGCCGTCGTTATCGCTGTCGACGAGTGTGCCCGTTGAAAAATCATCTGGTTTGCTCATAGAAAGCGCACAGTTCAAACCATGCCGCATATGGCGTTTTCGCGTAAGTTTGTCGAAATGCTCTGCCTTTTCCTCGAGGGTCATCGGCTCGAAATGAATTATACTGAGCCCGCCGGTGCTGAGAATCAGTACGGAGTTACCGGGACCTTTCGATATATCGATGATGTTATCGTCCACGAGCCAGCGCATCGAGGAGTAATAATCGATCCGGCCGTCGCCGTGCATGGAAAATGCCCCTTTTGAAGTACCGAACCAGAATTTTTTACCGATTTGCTTGACACAATGTATGTCCGTCCAGGGCAGTTTCTTTTGCAGGTCGGACCGCGGCTTCAATGATTCCGCATCCAGTTCTAAATATCCATCCTGAGTTCCGATGATAAGGGCCGTATTGCCACTGTTAAAGTCCATGCAATTCAAATTCCTGCCTTCGAAGACCTTTGTCACTTTTTTCCCGGGACTGAAACAATCCAGCCGGTCGTTGGATAAAAGGAGAAAGCGATTGTGTGCACGATCGAACAGGATTTGCTTGACCGTGGTTTGAGCCGTCTTCCATTGAGCGACACATTTGCCCTGATTGAAATAAGCAGCGGTATCTTCCCCTGCCAGCAGGAAATCGAAATTATCTCCCATCGCGAACAATCCGGCGTCCGGGATTTTATGGCCTGCGTAGAACTTGCCCGCCCAGGCGTTGCTCAGGACGGCCTTGTCGGTCAAATAGACAAATTGGTCAAGATATGTCTCCAGATTCTTTACTTGCATATCCTGAATCGGCCTGTACAGGTGGTCCGGTACAAGTTTTCCCTCGTAGACCTGCAGAAGGCCTTTGTCCGACACTACTAATATCCGCCCGTTTCTATCAGCCCGCACCGCGGACAATTTCGTACCGGTAAGCCCCTCAGAGAGCGGGATTTTCTCCGCAAAATCCTGCACAAAAGGACGGTCCTCGTAAAAATGCTGAGTGTTTCCTGAATGAGCGGTTACCAATACGCTGAGAATTGCTGCGAAGAAAAAGCTTATTTTCATTTTCTACCTTTTTCTAATTCGATTGTTCTGTACTGGAGAAGACATTGTAGCGATTGCAGGCAAGCATTCAAGGGAATTTCAGACCACATAAATGATGCTATACTCAGCGAGGCTAACGTAATAGCTTTCTATCTGCCGCCAGTGACATATTGTGATGGTTGATAAGACAAAAGGGGCCTATACCAGATTGGCCGGTACAGGCCCCTGAATAATACGACTCTTAAATGTTAATTCAGTTACAACTGCTTTTACTATTCGGCGACTGTTTCCGGCCGATTTAGCCGGATATCGTCGAAGAACATCTTGCCGGAACCGCCGGGGATTGCCATATTGCCCTGTGTTCCCAGGCCGATTGCGATCCTGTCGACGTTCGCCAAGTTAATTCCCTGATCGGCAAAGGCCGACAGCGGAATCACCCACTCGGTCCAGATATCTGTTGTTGCCGCGGCCGGGTCATCGTAGGCCACTACCGCTGGTGTGCCGGCACTGTTGGAAACTGCCACATACAGCAGCTCGGCGTCGTTGCTGGCTATGCCGATGTCCTGGTTCGCCCACAGCGGACCGGCCGTGCCGGTAATCGTGACGTTCGAGAACTTGGCCTCGCACGTGGCGGCGGCATTGTGCGATGTCACTGCAAGGCCGATGTAGATATTCGAGCTCATCATAATATTCTGCGGATTCCATGGCATTGATTGCCATGTGGTGCCGTTAGACGAATAGTAGCCTCTGAAGTTGCCCGCAAAGTCGCGCTCCAGCTTAATCCAGTACGGTGCGGTAATTGCCGTTTGCTCGCTTGTCACAACAGATGTGTCGCTCGTAGCGGCGGCATCGGTGTCCACACGCGCCTGGAATCTGCATCCGTTGCCGGGAGTGATGTATACTGCTGCGAATTTCGAGCCCGGCTCCAGGGTATCGCGGAACATCACACCCGCCTTGGCCCATGGGTCCGTATTATCGACGCTGAGCACATGTGCCACGATTGTTCCGACGCCGCTAAGCGTCTTGAAAGCGTAGTGAAACTCGTCGGCGTCGTTCCATATATCGGCACCGGAGGCGGTCATCGTGTAGGT
>DQCG01000662.1 GCA_003533825.1 Phycisphaerales bacterium | reverse complement strand
TGCTGGGATTGTCGAGTGGTGCGGCGGTTTCGATTCAGTTGAAGAAGTTGCACGGCCAGTTGAAATCAGACAAGGTATTACAGGCCACCTTAGAACAACTGAATCAACGACTAAATTTCAGAAGCCCTTGATATTTATATTTTAAGGGCTGGCCCCATTGTCGGGGGCCCCATTGTCGGGGGGGAGAAAATTTCTGCTCCGGGAGCGGTAAAAAGAGGAAAAAACTGTTGAAGAAGCTTTGTCCATGTCGAAGTAATAATGTCCATATCGACCTCCCTGTCTTGGTTTCGAATCCAATAAAGACATCGGTTGGTCGATATGTTTGTGTTGATAAATCATTAAAATCAGTCGCATAAAAAGTGCGAAACTTTACTATTATAATAAGACAACATAAATATAATGACTGAAAATCAACATTGTATTCCAAAATTGAGATTTATGAGGTATATTATGAACCACATTTTTCCAGAGAAACATAAGTTTATTTACATTTTATTGTTTGTATACGCAATAACTTTCATGTTGATAACAGGTTGTCAGAGAAAGCCAAAGTTAACTGATATTCATATGGACCTTTTGGAAGAATGGGTACGTAAATCATGGCCACCAGATGCCAAAGAAAGAATCACCAGTGCAATCAATAAATACAAGAATGATATAGTGGATCCTATACCCATACTCATTAGAGTAGTTGGCAAAATTGGATCTGAAGAGCATAAGCTTTACCTTGCAATATTCGATGAGGATGAGGACTTACTTGGATTTGTGATACGGGAAGAATCAAAGGATCCGAATGGTATCGTTACAATATTGGAGGATGATTATCCAATATTCGCCCACGATCCTGGTGTCTGTGTGGCAAGTGCGTATGGAGGATTTGAGATTTTTGCCCGGAAGGACGAACAAAGAAAGGATGAAAAGGCTTGGGAAGATTATCTTAATATGGACTTCGACGCTAAGGTGAGTCAGTTAGAATTAACTTCTTCGTCTAAGAATTGGTATGAATATGAGGTAGAAAAATACGACCGTATATATCGGTTGTTGGAATCTCTACAACCGGCAATATTTATATCCATGCCCAATTCTGACAAATTAAAAGTATGGATATATGTATATGATAGGGCAGGAAACAAATCTAACACCATCGAATTGAGCTGGGAGGAAAACTAACGGAGAAACTAAGGGACCTTTGAGGGTCAGCCCTTTCTTTAAGCTTTTAATGGCCCTCGAAATTTGTTAATATTCTTTCATGGCAAGGCCTATCCGAATCGAATATGAAGGAGTTGTTTTACCATGTCACGCTCCGTGGTAATCAGCGCAAGTCTATTTTCAAGTTTGCCTTGTTTTGCTGCTTTCGATTGACAAATTCACTGTGCCTGATATGATTGGGCCGAGATGGGCAATTGGCTTTTTTCAACTATTCAGGAGTATTTCTATGAGCACAATCATGAACGGCACTAAACTGTTTCTGCTGGTTCTTTTCTGCACGGCGACAGGTATTTCGGCTTCTTATGGAACTGGCCAGGATGATTTTCACGCCGTTGCTACCTATGAATGTATCGGGCTGTATTTCAAATCGCCGGATATGGGCCAGTGCGATGTTCGGTTCCGGCAGGACGGCTCATCTGTGTGGCGGGAAGGTTATCCGCTCGTTTTCGATCCGCGAGATAATCAGTATCGCGGCAGCATCATGGGTTTGCAGCCGGATACGAGCTATAACGTCAAAATCACTTTTAAAGGCGAAAGCCATGAGCTCGTATGTAAAACCAGGACCGATTCGTTTCCCATCGGCAAGATCACCTGGCTTGAAGGCGGTATCAGTTCGAAACCACTCGTTATTACCGAATCCGGCACGCCGGAAGGCTACCATTTAATCACGCCGGCAAAAGATTCGAAAGCGACAATTGACGTTCGAAACGCGGAAAATTACACCTGTGTTATTGATGCCGATTATGTAATCGTTCGCGGCGTCGAATTCTGTAACGCCGCGGTTCACGGGCTCGTAATTAAATCGAGACGCCATGGTATAGTTGTCGAGAACTGTCATTTTACGTTCTGGGGCAGAATTGGCGGACCGAAAACGTATGGGAACGAGGGCAACACGGACAGTGCGATTTATGCCGAGCGCCGTTCAGGCAACCTGACAATCCAGCGTAATCTGATTGAAAATCCGCGCGGCGCATCGAACGACTGGGACACGGGCCACCCAGCGGGGCCCCAGGCAATTACCCTGTTTAATTCGTCCGGCGGAAACGTCATTCGCTATAACGAGATTCGTTCGACGGAAGATCATGGCTACAACGACGCCATCGGCGGCGGGTCCAATTTCAGCTTCGAGGGAAGTCCCAACCGCGACTCGGATATCTACGGCAACATCATCGCCAACGTTTGGGACGATGCTATCGAAAGCGAAGGGGCGAATATGAACGTTCGGATATTCAACAACTATATCGAGAAAACGTTCCAGCATATCGCCACGGCTTGCACTTCCAAAGGGCCTCTGTACATCTTCCGGAATGTTTTCGGCGAAAGCCGCCGGACACACCGCGATCCGCTCGGAGGAAGTATGATAAAAGTGGGCGAGCGGAACGAATTCGGAGGAGGAAGGAAGTTCGTCTTTCATAACACGTCCATTCAACCCAAAGGCGTGTTTCATGTATTCAGGGGCCATGTAAATCCGAACACGGTGACGCGAAACAATATTTTCGACTGCCCGGGCCGGCCGACTTCTTCGCGAGATGTCGAAATTCCCTGCGATTTCGACTACGACCTTTTTACCAGCATGGATCGCGGTATAGCACGAGAACGGCATGGAATTCGCGGCAATCCGGCTTATGCCAAATCATACGGGCTGGAATTTTATCCCGCCTCGGTGACAACAAGAATCAAATGGGGCAAGGTCCCGACCCAATTCGGGAATAAAACCATAACCTTAACCGACCCGGTGACAACGGTCCCGAATCCCATTGTCGATTCGGGAGTGAAACTCGCGAATTTTAACGACGATTATGCAGGAAAAGCGCCCGACCTGGGGGCGTTCGAGTTGGGACGGCCGCCAATAT
>DQCG01000664.1 GCA_003533825.1 Phycisphaerales bacterium | reverse complement strand
ACTTTGTCCAAGCAGGTGGACAAGACAAAACCCCGAAATTCGGCAGGAATGTCACTGCCTTTTGTTCGGCCTCGTCAAAGGTTCTCGCGTAGGTGTTGAATGTAAGTCGCGGGTCACTATGCCGCGCGAGTTTCTGCACCACCTTAGCGGGAGTCTGGCTGTTCGCAAGGAATGAAATATAGCTGTTCCTCAGACTGTGAAAACATATCACATTGCCGTCCCTGTCTGTGGTCTTAATCTTTGCCCTGGCTAAATCCTCTCGCAGAAGCTCCGCCGTGTTGACGTGCTGACTGAGGCAGGCGAATAGCCTATCGCCTTCGTTTGGCCTTGCCTGAGCCTTCAGGGCGTGCAGAATGGCCACCGTTGCGGATGGCACGGGCTGCTCGGCTTGCTGACTGTTCTTGGCCAGCTTAGCCGGGACTCTCACAAAGGCATTGTCCGCCGACAGGTTTATATCAGCCCAGCGGATGTTAAGCAGTTCTTTTCGTCTCAGCCCCGTCATTCCGGCCAGCAGATAAAGTACGGCCCGCTCCGCTCCGCTGCTCACGAGTCATTATAGATTCTATGTTGCTTTCCGTAGCCATACCCTACCCATTGCTCGTATTCTCAGAGTTCTTCGGTTCCGCAACGATTAAATCCCCGTTACGGGCACTTCCTGAATTCCTGTAAAGTCTGACAGCCCACAAAGGACAGGCAAGGTCAGTGCAAAGCGTTACTTCCTTACTCACCCAAGCGACACATTCCAAGCATTGTGCATTTATGCAAGAGCGCAGGCTTTTGCCTCCCACCGCTCGATCATATAACCGGCGATACTTCCGTGGCATTGCCTCACGTCGCTCGGCGATCTGCTCCTGTCGATCTTTCATAGTGCCCCCCGCTCATATCTGGCCGAGAGCAAAATTTCAAGAAGCCGATAGCCTGCTGTACACTGCTTCTTGTTGAGAGGGCCGCACAAAAACCATAAGAGCAACCCGATTTGGTCTTTTAGATTATCGCTTGACAGCGGTGTGGCCTTTCGATATTGTTTGAGTAATTGTTTGTTGCTGGCTGTCTGTTTTGGTGACCCGCCCGAACAGACAGCCGGTTCCGTTTTTGCATTCATGGTTTCATCTCCTTTTTCATAAATTGCCATTGTTTTCGATGGGGACATCCGGCACGGACATAGGCATCGAGTTCGGCCCGGGAGTACAAAACCTTCCGGCATGTCCCCAGCTTGATAGGTAATAATCCAAAAGCCCCGGTCGCTTTAATCTTGTAAAATGTTGGCCTTGCGATATTCAGATAGGCGCAGATTTGCGGGATGGTGAGAAGGGCAGGTTGAATTTTTTCGGGGGTAGCGTCAGTCATTATTTGCCCCCTCTTCTGCAAGCTTATCTAATGTTTCTTGCACAGCTTCAGAATTAAACCGTAAACGACATCCGATTTTTAGACTTGGGATTTTTTTTGATTCTGCAAGTTCGCGTAAATACTTTTGTGGTAAAGCCAACCTAATTGCCAGAACTTCTAATGAGATATACCTGAAATCTATCATAATAATCTCAAATACGATGTTCAGAGGTGAATGGCAACGACGTGGTAGGGTATGACGCGGTAAAACTCTATAATGATCTATATATGGATTTTGTCAGGACTTCTTGGGGTTACTGTGTTGTTGGTACTTCAGCAAATACTCGCCTGGCAGCTTCCGTATAGGCAGGGTCCATTTTCTCTCGCTTACTTGGACGAAAGGGTATTTATTTTCTTTCCTCCACTTCCGCATTGTACTGCGAGATACTCCAAATATGACTGCCCATTTTGCGGAGGATAGTGGTTTGGACATTTGTCCGGCTTCTTCGCCTTGCTCGATAATCTGGTTTTTGTCTTCGGCCAGAAGTATTGCTACCCGCCGAAGATCGTCAGCTCTCTCCGGCAAGTGAAACGTCAAATAACCTATATTTTCAATCACCAAGCTCGGATAATCCGCCATGCGCGGGAATCGTGTTTTTGAAGGACGTGGAGTTGATGCGTCAAGAGATATTGCCCATTGTTTAATCGGCTTAAATTCCCTTTCTAATCTTTGCCCATTCCCAGGGCTGTAATGTAATAGCTTGGTTAAAACATCTTATAGCTCAACATCAAGTATAAAGAGAAGCTTATCTGTATCTATGTCATATAGTTCTGCATCTTTCGGGTTGTCAATGGGGGGAATCACTCCTGGGAATTTGAACATCACGTTTTTGCTTTTTCGCCCGGACTTATCAAATATCAAGCAGCATTCATCCAGCCCATCCGCTATCTTCTTAAATAGCTCTATTACATGTTGCAAATCTGCCATTTTTCACCTGTCCTTTTCGGGTCGGTTTGAACAGCGGCAGGCTGGACAGGTGAAAAACCATGCTGCTGTCCAAACCGTTTGACCGGTAGCTGGCCGGTCGTCCCGAATTTTCCTATATACAACCATTATTCTACAGAATTTTAGCCCAAAAAAACAACTATTTCCTTTTCTGGCTTTCATAGGGTTGCGGTTCTCAAGGAAATTTTACCGCTACTCTATTGACATATCCTTGTTGATTTACTTACAATACAAATGGAGTTTGGGAAGGCCCCTGTCTGATGTTTCATATTAGTCGGGCACTCACTTGGCGTCTTTTTTTGCGGTGCCCTTTTTAGGAGAACGAAAAATGAAACGTTCAATTCTTGTGTTGGCGATGTTATTATTTGTTTTGGATACTTTAGCCCTTGCTGATTTAACGAATATACAAGGCTCAGTGTATCAAACAGGCAGTGGGGCAGGTAGTTTGTACTGGTACTTAAACATGAACAGTTTGGCGAACAAAACTTGGGCAGGCCAGGAAGGTTATGCTGCCAATTTGGAGGTCAATATCGAAGGTATTGAGGATAATTGGCATATTGCAACACAACAGGAAGTTGACCAATTACTTGTATAGAGCAGTTCTTCACCACAAAATGCATTGGTGGCTGACGCACTTGGGGGCCTTCCAAATTCTCACTACGGAAATGGTGGGTATTTACGATATGATCGCGTGTTGTAAAGGGCGGAGTAAAATCGCGGCGGGTGTATAGGCGGAGAGAAACTGCGGCACTTCCAAGGAATTTCTGCGAAAATGGTCGTTTTTTCGCTGTTGCGTAAGCAGCGAATGCGACGTTAATTTTCAGCAGAAAGGAAAGGAAG
>DQCG01000129.1 GCA_003533825.1 Phycisphaerales bacterium | reverse complement strand
AGGCTGTCACTAACCCAGGCGATGGGCCAGTTGTCGCCGCTTATGCAGCCTTTCATCTTCACGATGTCCGGTGACCATGTGAGCTTTGTGATGACCTTGCTTGGAGGATAAGGAGCTTTTGAAGCTGCTATTGACCGGCTGACAGAGACGAGCGGCAAACAGAGAACCATGCTCAGAAGTATTTCAGGCAGTTTACTCATTTTTGCTCTCCTGCTTTTTTGATTAAACTAAAGGCTCCGGATTTAAGCGGCTCCCATTTCTTCGGCGAAGGCTTTCATTTTAGCAAGCCTGGCTTTGAACGCATTATACAGGCCGTCCGAAGTTTCTCTTAAGGTGCGCTGCGAGTTCGTATGCGGGTTGACCGAAGTCGCATAATCGGTCTGTTTGATCAAGGCATTTGGTATCGAAGCGGCACCCGAGAGCGCCCCTGAGATGCCGGTGGCCACCGCGGCCAGGCAGTCCGTGTCACGGCCCATGTTGACGCCGGCCTTCATCGCTTCCCACGTGTTTGCGTTTGTCATTTTGAAGATGCAGACGGCCTTGGTGACGATTTCGTTGGCGTAGCTGTGTGAGTAGGGGATTCCCGAGCCGCTGTACATCGTGTCGAATTTTTTTCGCATACGGCGAAAATCCTTGCAGTCGGCCGTCAGTTTCAAAGCCCGTTTTATCTCGCCGCGAATGACGGCCCGCCTGATGAAGCGCATATCGACCTTGTCGCAGTTGTCGAAGATGGCGCCGAGTACGCTGTCGACGGTCGCGCCGGGCTTGGTTGCCGCGGCGATGGCGGTGACAACAACTTCGGCCCAGAGTATGCCCCGGCTGTTGGCAGTGTTGTAAAGCTGGCCGATTTCGCGGACGTCCTCGATGGCACCCTGGATGTCACCGGCATTGATCAGGCCGATAGGGTGACATGACCGCGAGAGCGAGACCAGGCCGGAATAGTCGCAGTACTTGCCGATGTCCGCGGCGGGGATATGCGTCCTGGCCATCGCCAGCAGGGCGCCCTCGAACGGCTCGGATACCAGCCCGGCGGCGTTGGGATTCATGTGGTCGACCCAGGCCCGGCGAAGGTCCTCAGCGTTGATCCGGTCCTGCTTTCCGATGATCGCGGTAATCATCAGCTTCTGGCGTTCAATGCCGTCCTCGGTTGTACCGGGCTCGCGCATCCAGTTATTTCTGTTTCCGTAGTGATGGTAGGCCAGCAGCTTATCGAGTGTGCCGTATTGACGTTCGATTCTTTCCCATGACCATCCTTCTACGGCGGCGCCCATCGCCGAGCCGATATGGCAGCCCGCGATGCAGCCGAAGAACTTCTCGCGCAGGCTCACCGGGCCCGTGCCTTGTTTTTCGTTGGTTGATTTTTCCGACGCCAAGACACTTGGAGCCGAGGCGAGCGTCGCGGCTGCGAGTGTCCCTTTCAGGAACGAACGGCGGGCAATCGAATTATCGTTTCTTTTCATTGTATTTCTCCGTATAAGATAAATTACAACAGATGAACGAGCTTACTTTTCCAGGCCGATTCCGCTTTTGCGATACTCGTCACGGTAGAGGCCGATTTTATCCGTTGGGATTTTCTGAAATCCCATTGCGAAGGCGGGCGAGTCCGGTCGCAGCCGAAAGTCCTGACGCCCGGCGTCCACAAAGTGCGGATCTTTATCCACGAGGTTGTCCTCGAATTTAATAAGCGGCATGGCTTTGTTTTCGACGTCGAGCCATTTTCCGCCGAAGGAGATATTCCGCCGGACTATGTTGCCGCTGGGCCGGCCCGGCGAATCGTCGAGGATGTTGACGAGTTGCGGATATTTTTCGCTCCAGGGCGGCTGCCTGTACGGTATTGCCTTTAGTCGCTGCGGCAGAGTGCCGTCTGCCTCGACGTGGTATTTCATCCAGCCGATTCCGCGGGCGTCGACGTGAACCGAGGCGGGGCAATCCACGAAAATATTGTTTTCGACGAGATTATCCCTGCCGCCGCCGATGAACGCCGCCCTTCCCGCGCGGCAGAAAATGTTGCCGATGATGGATATTCCGCTTGCCGCGTCGTCGAGATACACCGCCATAGCGCCGTGCAGGCCCGGACCTTTGATATCGTGAAAATAGTTATGGCGTATCGTGGTTCCCCTGGCCGTCCAGTCACGGCCCATATAAAAAGCGCCGACGTCACCGGTCTCGAAGCACACGTGATGTATTTCGTTAAACTCGATAGTGTGGTCGTTTCCGCCGAGCTGGATTACATTATGGGGGCCGTCGTGAATCACGTTGTGCGCGACGTGATTGCCGACGCCGCTGACAGCAACGGCGGGGCGATAGGTTCTGTAAATGCGCCCGAAGTGGTGTATGTGATTGTTCGCTGCACGATGTCCTGCGGGAATGAGGCTTTTACGCTCGCCTCCACTGAGTGACACGCCGCCTTCGGCGGTGCGGTAGATGTCGCAGCCGAGTACCGAATTGTTGCCGCCACCCGAAATACTTACCGCCCAGCTTCCGGTGTTTCGGATAGTGCAGCCGGCGATTGTATTTCCCGTGCCGCCGGATATGGTTACGGCGGTAGATCGAGTCGCTTCCAGCACGAGGCCGCGAATAGTTACCCATGAGCAGTCCTTCAGCACAAACAAATGCCGGAGCGTCGAGAGAACTGCTCTGCCCTGGTCTATGGGCGACGGCGGCAGGAAATAGAGGATTCCTTTCCGCCGGTCAAGATACCACTCGCCGGGCCGGTCCAGCTCGGCAAGTACGTTGAGCGCGTAGTATCGCTGCCCCTTGCGGTAGCCGTAGTTGTGATAGGGAGGGACGGTTTCAATTATACGTTTTTCGGTATCTATCGACGAGACTTTCTCGAAAGAATCCGACCAGTCCCAGAACCAGTATCCGTGAAGCCATATTTCCTGTTCATCGGCCCAGCGTTTCGGGCGGTCGTCCGAGTAAGTGAATTTTCCCTCGACGGTCCCTTTTCTGCCGTGGATGGTTTTGGGTGTTTCTCCGACGACATCGAGTATTTGCAGGAAACCTTCGTTAGGCCAGCGGGCGAGCTGCATGGGTTCATCCCGAAAGAATAACTCCAGGCGGTTTGACCGAGCGGCTACCTCTCCGAAGTCGGTGATTCCCGCGGCTTTAAGATCGGCACAGACGACCTTGTTCCGGACGGATTCATCGAGCCGTTCGAGTATCTCCGGATCCCTTACTGGCTGAAATCCTTTCACCTGCCGTCCGCCGACTATACGGACCTCCTGATCGGATTGTCCCCTGTAAACGATGGGAGCTTTCTCTGTGCCCGAATCCTGGTTCGAGAGCGTTAATGGTTCGTTTACATAATACGTGTCGGCCTCAATCCATACGGTTACTCCGCCTTTCGGTAAATCCTCGCTTTTATTTAGCTCGCGAACGGCGTCTCTTGCACGCTGCAGCGTTGCAAAAGGTTGTGCCTGCGTTCCGGGATTTGTGTCATTTCCACCGGTTGAGACAAAAAAGTCTGTACCGCCGAGTAGCGGGCAGGAGATAATAAGAATGGCAAGGCTTGCATAGAGGTATTTTCGAATCATTATTTTGTCCCTGTTGAGAATTCAAATTTTCTTTATTTTCGAGAACTTATGATAGAGCGGTCAGGATTAATTTCAACTCTATTTTTGTGAAGGTTCCGCTGGAGGACCATCAAGTCGTGAACAGAAGATTTGAATTTTCAGGACACATGTGATATTTTATCCGACAGAAAAAAAACAGCAGTCGTTGTTTGAGTGGTTTTCCAAGCAGGAAGGTTGAATCATGAAACGAGTAAAATGGATTGTCTTTGCTATCTGCGTGATTTGCAGCATTGTTGGTTATGGGCAGGAAAAGATTGATTTTTCAAAACTGAATTCTCCGATCATTTTCCACGGCGACCGCAAGTATGCTTATCGCGATCCGGCGGCTGTTTTCCATGACGGCAGGTTTTATCTTTACTTTACGTTGTCCGAAACGGCGCCCGACGGCGGGTATTACAACATGACCGCCTACAGCATCAGCGAGGATTTAGCTCACTGGACGTTCCCGGAAATCATGACACCAAGAGACCGCAATCTTAATTACAGCAGCCCGGGTAATATCATTCGTTACCAAGGCCAATGGATTATCTGCCTGCAAACATATCCGACGCCCAACCGGGAAGTATTCGGCACAAACGAAAGCAGAATCTGGATCATGCGCAGCAGGGACCTGATGAACTGGTCTGAAGCCGAGCTGCTTAAGGTAAAAGGCTCTGACGTCCCCCGGGCGGAAATGGGGCGGATGATAGATCCCTACCTTCTTGAGGATGCCGGGCAGAAAGGTAAATGGTGGTGTTTCTACAAGCAGAGGGGCGTGAGCATGTCTTACTCGTACGATCTGAAAAACTGGACTTACGCGGGCAACGCACCATCCGGGGAAAATGTAACGGTAATCCGGCGGGTCGATGAATATGTCATGTTCCATTCACCGAGAAACGGCATCGGTGTCAAGCGGTCGAAGGATCCCAAATTGTGGGGGCCGGATGTTCAACTACTAACGCTCGGGCAAAAAGACTGGCCCTGGGCCCAGGGACGATTGACGGCTGCGACTGTTGTTGATTTAACGCGTGAAAGCGCCATCGGCAAATACATCATGTTTTTTCATGGCTCCTCGAAAGAAGGATTGCAGGCTCAGCTCGCTCATGGAGCAGCCAGCCTGGCAATCGCCTGGAGCGACGATCTTGTAAGTTGGCATTGGTCGGGACAGTAAAAATCTGCCGCTATTTGATTATCGCCGCCCAGCCGCCTCCCGGGGCCAGCTTGATTTTCATTTTATCGGCGGCCGTAACCTTTGCCGTTACTCTCTTATAGTCGTTGCCTAAACGGTCGGCGTTGATGCCGTCTTGATAGATTATGATCCTGTGCCGGCCGGGACCGAGGAACGAAAAATCAACCGTCAGCTCTCGGGCGGTCCAGTCGGTCATAGCTCCTACGTACCACTCGTCGCCGTTCCTGCGGGCAACCAGCACGTAATCGGCCACCTTCGCATCCAGCACTTTCGTTTCGTCCCACACCGTGGGCACCCTGGCCAGAAACTTCATACATTCGCGCTCTTTAAGGTAGTTGGAAGGGCTGTCGGCGAGCATCTGTAGCGGACTTTCGTAAACCACGTACATTGCCAACTGATGGCAGCGGGTTCCCAGACTCATGGGCCGGTTGAAGATCGGTTGGAAATTCCGCTTTTGAGCATTTACCATCGCGCCCGGCGTAAAATCCATCGGCCCGGCGACCATCCGGATAAAAGGTATCGTTAAGTTATATTCCGGATTCGCGGCATCGCCCCATTTACAGTTTTCGAGCCCCCGAACACCTTCCCGGGAGATGACATTCGGATACGCCCGCCGGAGTCCCGTCGGTTTATACGAGCCGTGGAAATCTACGAGCATGTGGCGTCTGGCCGTCTCTTTGGCGATTTTGTGATAGTAATTGACCATCCATTGATCGTCCCGCTGCATAAAATCGACCTTGAGCCCTTTGGCGCCCCACTTCTCAAACTGGTCCATAGCTACTTCCAACTGGTCGTCGAGTGTTTTCCAGATCACCCACGGTATGATTCCCACGTTCTTACTTTTGGCGTACCGGAACAACTCCTCCATATCCATGCCTTCGACGACCTTCATTAAATCGCCGAGCACGTACCAGCCCTCGTCGAGGATGATATATTCGAGGCCGTATTTCGCCGCGAAGTCGATATAGTATTTATACGTTTCGGTATTGACTCCCGCCCTGAAATCCACGCCATAGATGTTGTTGTAGTTCCACCAGTCCCAGGCGACCTTTCCCGGCTTAATCCAGGAGGTATCATCGAGCTGCAGCGGCTTGGCCAGCTTGTAAACCATCTGGCTTTCGATCAGGTCACCATCCTTGTCGGCGACGATCAAAACGCGCCAGGGAAAGCTTCGACGGCCGTTGGTTTTCGCTATGAAATCGGCGCGCTTCGTCACCGGCACATCCCGGTCGTTCCGGGCCCTCTCGGCCAGAGCGAAAGCTGGAAATTTTCCGTAGAGACTTTCATTGCCGTCTCCGCGAAGGTACATACCCGCGTAATCTTCAAGGTCGGCCTCGGTAATCAGAACCTTCGGGCCGTCCTGCACTTCTACTAAAGCAGGCAGGGAACACATCATCTTTTCTGAGATCTCACCGAGCTTCAGGTATTTGTAATCTCTTTCCGAATGTGTCTGGAAGCTTTCTTCCTCGGGAAAATATATCGCATGGTTGCCGGTAAAATTAAAGGTTGCTTCTTCGGCGACCACTTCGATTTGACCGTCGATATCCGTCACGAATCGGTACGCCGCGCCATCGTCGTATGCTCTGCAGATAAGTCCGAATCCACCCTTGAATTCGATGGACATCTCGTTGAACTTGTCGGCAATGACTTTGCTTTTGATCCGGACCGGCGGGATGATTTGCTCGTCCACGCTTCTGTGTTTGACGTCTGCAACTTCCGGATTAGCACCGAGAATCCTGTTGCCGCTCAGCGTCAGTGATATTGGAGACGGTTCGATTAGCTGCTTCGATTTATAGCTGAGCGAGTAATTTATTTTCTGCTCGACGTCGACTTTCAGCACGAGGTTCTTATCGGGAGAGGCAACCTCGTATTCTCTGCCGAATGATACGATGCCAAACGATAACAATACTACCGATGCCAATACCACTAACTTGTACCTGATCATTTCTCAACCTTTCTCTTTATAAAGTAATAATTTTATGGACGTCCTATATTCCAAATATAGTAACCCAAAAACTGCGTTTTTAACAATGATATATAATTTTCCTCTTCGCGCAATATTATGTTTGGTTGTCGTCCGGGCGGTAAAATTTCTTGACAATAGTAAACTTGTATCTGAATGTTGCCGATATTAAGACAAAAGCTATTTTCCTTGCAGACAGCTCTTGTCGCGTCTCCCTCCATGACAGGAGCTGTTTTTTATTTGATCTGTTCCGGCATATTCATCCCTCACACGATTCTGCGAATTAATTGAAACCTGCAAAGTATCCTGCAAGGGCCGCCGTCTTTGATTTTTTCCACCCTGTGACTGTCGGGAAGGGACTCAATAAATATGTTACTTTTCTGCCGCAGAGTGCCTTTAATAAGCAAAGGGCAGAACATGATCTGCATCGCAGGAGGCACTGAAAATCTCCTGCCGAATTGAGTTTTGGGGTGGGATTCGAAGTTAATATTAGGGTGTTTTTATGCAGAAGGAGCAGTAGGTTATGAACAGTCCGAAATGTCTTCTATATATCGTTTGCTGTCTTGCCGTTGTTGTTGTGTCCGGCTGCGTTTTTGTCTCCGGGAAGTCGTTTGAAGTTGAGGCGGAGGAGATTGAAATCGGCTGTCCGCCCCCGCCTCGGCCGCCGATGGTCATTGTTGGCCGGCCGCCCCGGCCGAGCAGGTTCCATATCTGGATTGAGGGACATCACGTCGTGCGTTCGGGAACTTGGGTTTGGGTTCACGGGCACTGGGCGAGACCGGTCCGGAGAGGTACGGTATGGGCGCACGGCCATACAAGGCGAAGCGGGGATGTATGGATTTGGAGTCCGGGCCACTGGCACTGAAAGACAATCATCGCCGCTTATTCAGGCTATGCTTTTGGTAAAGGGAACACTTCCGATTTGGTCCGGCCGGTCCTGAATATCTCGGCCATCTCTGCTACAATTTCAGGGTGCTCATCGGCCAAATCCTTCAATTCCGCGATATCACTGTCAAGGTCGTAAAGCTCTATCTTCCTGCCGGGCTTTAGGCGAAGGGCTTTCCACTTGCCCATACGGATTGCCTGCTGGCCGCGCAGTTCCCAATACAGATATTCGTGCTTTTTCTGTTTTCTATCTTGTCCGAGCAGAGTCGGCATCATGGAAATGCCGTCAATATCCTGCGGCGGATCTTGACCTATCAGCTCGCAGCAGGTCGGCAGAAAGTCCCAGAAGGCCGAGATATGATTGCTCGTGCCGGCCGCTTTTATCCTGCCGGGCCAGCGGGCGATATACGGCACGCGTATCCCGCCCTCGTAAACGGAAGCTTTAAGGCCTCGCAAAGGCTTGGCGCTTTCGAAAAACGCCGAGTCTGATCCGCCGTTGAAAGTCGGGCCGTTATCGCTGGTAAATATGACAAGTGTATTATCATCGAGCGCCAGCTCTTTAATCAGAGCCATAATCCGGCCTACATCCCGGTCCATTCGCGTAACCATGCCGGCGTAACAGGCCCGCGGATTCGGATGAGGGAAGTACCCTTTGTCGCCGGTATAAGGCGGGTCGAGCCATTTGCCGCGGTATTCGGCCAGCGAGTCTTCCGGCACCTGAAGCGCCACGTGCGGGATGGTGAAGGGGACGTAAAGAAAGAAGGGGCGGTCCTTGTTCGCCCTTATGAATTTCAAGGCTTCTGCCGCAATCAAATCATGTGAATAGGCCTGCTCTTTTCCACCCTTGTTGGCCTCGATCCATTCTACCTTGCCGTCGCTCCACAGGTGGTTGGGGTAATAGGTATGGGCCTGACGCTGACAGATATAGCCGTAAAACCGGTCGAAGCCCTGCTTGTTCGGGTCACCTGTGGTGCCGGCGATTCCGAGGCCCCATTTTCCGAAGGCCCCGGTTGTGTAGCCGGCCTCTTTGAGGATTTTTGCTACCGTAACGGTATCGGCCTTGATCGGCCATTGCCCGCCGATTGTCGAGCCAAGCACCCATCCCTCTTTGCCGCCCACCTGTTTGTTGCCGCGAACCTGGGTATGGCCCGTATGCAGGCCCGTCATTAAAGCGCACCGGGACGGAGCGCATACCGGATTACCTGAATAGTGCTGCGTGAACTTCATGCCTTCGGTGGCGAGATTGTCTATATTGGGCGTCTTAATCTTCTTTTGGCCGTAGCAGCCTAATTCCGCATAGCCCAGGTCGTCTGCGAGGATATAGACGATATTCGGTTTTTTCCCTCGCTCGGCGGAAGTTGTCTGGATTGCGTCTGTGCGGCAGGACAAGGCCACCGCTGCGGCGCCGAATCCGGCTGCCTTCAAAAAATCGCGTCGTTTCATTTTTCGCCTCCGTTTCGATTGAAGACAATATCAGAGATTTTAATGCGAACGGGTTTCGTAGTTCCGTCATCGTCGGGATGGACTCTGTTGGCCAGAATAATTATAAAGGTTTTGCTTGCAGGATCGCAGACGATTGAGGTGCCCGTATAGCCGGTATGGCAGAATGCTTCTTGCGGAGCGTAAGAACCTTTCACCCATGCGTAGGTCGAATTGACATCGAAACCGCAGGCCCGCCCGTGCGTTTGTTCGGCGGTCAGCAGGCTCACCGCTTCGGAACTGAGAATTCTTTTGCCGTGCCACTTGCCGCCGTTGAGCAGCATCCGGCAGTATATCGACAGATCATAGACGTTGGAAAACAATCCCGCGTTGCCGGACAGGCCCGCCATCAACCTGGCCAGAGGATCGTGGACGGTGCCTTGAAGCGGCCGGCCGTCTATAACTTCGGTCGCGGCAATATCCTGCTTGCGGACTTCCGGCGGATTGTAGGTGGTGTCTTTCATGCCCAGCGGTGCGAAAATGTTCTCTTTGCTGAAATCGCCGATATTTTGTCCGCTGATGTTCTCAATGATTTTTGCAAGAGTGATATAGCCTAAGCAGCTATAGCGAAATTCTTCGCCGGGCTTGCTGAGGGCTTCCAATGCACATATCTTATCAATCACCTTTTCCGGGCATGGATTTCCGTATTGCTGCTTCAGTTTGGCGGCGTTCGTATAAGCCGGTAGTCCCGAAGTGTGGGTCAGGAGATGCTCGATCCGGGCATCCTCCTTGCCGTTGCAGGCGAAGGCCGGCAGATATTTGCTCACGTAATCATCCAGCTCAATTGCCTTGCGGTCTCTTAGAATCATAATCGAAGTCGCCGTGGCAATCGGCTTGGTCATAGAGGCCAAATCGTAAATCGTACTTTTGCAGGCCGGCTCCTCACATGGATCGACAATTTTATTGCCGAATGCCTGCCAGTACACGATTTTGTCCTGTTGTCCGACGAGCACTACTGCCCCGGGGAAGTTACCGTCTGCTATTTCTTCTGCGATTACCTGGTCGATCTCGGTAAAACGCAGCCGGTACTCTCGCTGCTGCTCCGGCCTGCATCCCGCCGCGAGACATAGCAGAAGCGTCAAGAATATCGTTATTCTTCGGATTAGTTTCATAATCACCGAGATGAATAATACCACGAACTTTCGATATTGTCACCGATTTCTTGTCATGCCGCTTGTTTTAGTTTGAACTGAACTTTTGCAAAATTGAAGTTAGGCATACTTTTGGAAAGAAAAAATCTTTTCTTTTGATTTTTTCTTTCTAAAAAAGCGATGTGTAACATTTGATAAGACAATAGGCTATGCTATAATACCTAATTATTTTCAGAAAATCGAGAAACTGATT
>DQCG01000618.1 GCA_003533825.1 Phycisphaerales bacterium | reverse complement strand
TCATAGTACGTCTACTCGACCAATGTTAAAATAGATAAAATGGTGTTAGTGTAGTGACAGCATAAGCTTATGAGGATTTTAATGATTCTGAGCGGTTTTGAGCGGCAAAAAACAAACCCAAAAAAAGCCAATCAAACCCAATTTCGGGGTCTCAAAAATGCAACCGAATGATGAAAATTTGTATAAATCAGACCAAATCACATGCCTCAACCGGCATCCAGTGCTGGTCTTTGCCGTCCCATTTGACATTGCAGCCGATGGGATTTGTCACAGGAACGGACACAGGCCTGCCGGCCAGATGTTCCTCGAGCGCTCTTTCAAGGTCGTTTACTGTTATTCTGCTGGCATCGCGGGGATTATCAACGCCCCGGCCGGTGTAAATGAGCTTTCGGTCTTTGTTAAATACGTAAAAGTGAGGCGTTCGCAACGCACCATACGACTTTGCAACCGCCTGCGGCTCATCGTAAAGATAGAGCCAGGGGAATTTGTGCTCCTCCATACGTGCAACCATGTGCTCGAAATCGTCCTCGGCGTAGGTGTTTTTGCTGTTGGAATTGATGCCGACGAATTTCACTCCCTGGGGGGCGAATTTTTCCGCCGTGCGACGAGTGACCTCATCCGAACCGATGACATAAGGGCAATGGTTGCAGGTGAAGAATATCACCAATACCCCGGAATCGTCGAAATCGGACAATTGATATGTCTTGCCTTCAGTGGCGGGCAGTTCGAAATCCGGCGCCTGTGCGCCTAATTGTAATGTAAAGACCATGATTTATACTCCTTGGAGTTAACAATGATTCTAATACAATTCGGGATTAACGTACCGGGCTGCAATTTTGTCGCCGGTCTTTTCGACCCAGCCTCGCAAAAGCCGCCGGTGCTCGTCCAGAACATCTTTGTAGTCTTCAACTTCAGCCAGGTTCTTCATCTCACCCGGGTCATTTACCATGTCCATGAGCTGCTCGCGATGTCGGCCCGAATCATATATACAGTACTTGAATCGTTTCGTCCGCAACATCCTGCCGTAATGACTTTCGGTGACGACGAAATCACGCCATTCCACCGCTTTACCCTCCGCCAAAGGACGCAGGCTCCTGCCGGGAAGGCCTTCCGGCGTTTTTATGCCGCCGTAATCGCAAAGGGTAGGAAGAAGGTCAAGCCCGTTGGAGACCAGATGCGTATCGTCGATGACGCCCGCGGGAATCCTGCCGGCGCGGCTCATAATCAGCGGCACACGAACGGATTCCTCGTACAATACCTGCTTGTGCTCCAGCTTGTGCGCCGAATCCATGTCGCCGTGGTCGCTCGTGAAGACTATCAGGGTATTACCTTCAAGCCCGGATTCCTTCAGAGCGTCGAGCACGATCCCGATTTCGGCGTCAACCATTTCGGTCAGCCGGCAGTACGCCCAGCGGTGCAGACGCCACTGATCCTGTTTCCATTTCTCGCGGGTGTATGCCTGGAAAGGTCTTGGATTAATATATTTCTCCATGATACATTCGGCTTCGTCTTCCGGCACGGCGTGGTTCGCCGGCAGGGGGGGACAGTTCTTCTCCACGAAATCGCTGATGTCCCCGGTCTTTCGTGCCCGATCCAGCACGGCCTCGCAGATTTTGGAATCCTCATTGCCCATCGGGGCCTTTTGCTGAGTGCGGTTAAAATCGTTAATCGCCATGTAACAGATATCGTGAGGATTGATGAACGAGGCGAACAGCAGGAACGGTTTTTCGTGCCGGCCCTTCAAAAATTCGGCGCAGGCGTCCCCCAGGCCCTGGCGTCTGTCGTTTGTGAGGTTTCGATATCCGAGGTTCTCCACACCCTTCATCTTTCTGGGCAGGTGAACTTTGCCGCCATAGACGGTTTCGTAGCCCGCATCGCGGAAGAGACGGCCGAGCGATTGTCGCACCATCTTTTCTGTCACTGCCGCCTGCGCCGAGTCGCCATTATGGCTCATTCCGATGGCGCTGGGCATAAGGCCGGTCTGAAGGCTGAACCGGTTCGGCACACAGACCGGATTGCAGGCATAAGTGCACTCAAACCTGACGCCCGAAGCGGCAAGCCGATCCAGCGCCGGAGTTTTGAGCCACTTGTTGCCCGTGCAGCTCATCATGCCGGCGTGCTGCTGATCGGTCATGATAAAAAGGATGTTCGGCCGGTTCTGCTTGTTAGGATTATCTCCTGCAGATGCCGCCCGACCGAGCAGCAATCCGGCGGCTGTGGCTGCCGTTGTTGTGATGAATTCCCGTCTTCTCATTCTTTTCTCCAAAATCCAACGCCCGGTCAGAGCCGATTCTTTCGACTTCCAACTCGATGCTTTTGTTCGGCGATGTCACGCCCATTTCTGCAACTCGATAATATTTCCTTCCGGATCGGCCATGTAAATCAAGGTGATTGTACCGGCGCCGCGAATCTCAACGGTGACCAGATCTCCAATGCACCTGCCGCCCGCCGCGATAACTTCATCTCTGGCCGCCTCGACATCGTCAACCTCGAAGGCAAGATGTGCCAGGCCCGGGCGATTGATAGCCGTCGCCGGGCACTGCTCTGTTCGATTATACTGAAATATCTCAAGCGTAGGCCCATCGTCGCCGTAACCCGGCAGCCGCAGATGAACGCCGTGGACCTCAGCGCCGGGAACACCAGTGCAGCGTTCGACCCACTCGCCGACCGCGGCCCGCTCCGGCGGCACGGGCTCGCAGCCAAAAATAAGTTGGTAGAACTCAGCAAGCTTCCGCCAATCGGCAGCAACAATATTTGTATGCTTATATTTAGCTTTCATCGTTATATTACTGGATGCTAATGACGGACACTATTTCATATCCTTTCCGGTTTTGGTCGCGTTTAACAATGCGGCAATTTCCTGCATGCGTTTGAGGTGTGCGCCGGAGATCAGGCCGTCCCTGTCCGGAGGGACGTTGAGCAGGTAGTTGGCATTTCGCTCGTTACAGAGCTTGAGCATCTTCACAATTTGACCGGCGTCTCTTACGTGTTCAGGCCGGTCCGCCGTGTTCCAAAACCAGGTCCGTGAAATCTTATCGCAAACCTCTGCCGGGGTTCTGTTTCCCTCCGGCGGCATGCCCTTGGAATCCCAGGGATATTCACAGCTATACACGTCGGATTCTTTGAGACTGTGGGCGTTATTGCCGATGACGAGACACCGCCGCTGTAGCGATTTAATATGCGATCGGATTTCCTGCCAGTCCGACCTGGTATATTTGTTACTGTACTGGTCGATCCACAACAGGTCGACAGGCCCGTAGTTCGTGAGCAGCTCCGTCAACTGCTTCTTGATGAAGCCCACGTAGTCTGACGCCGCCTCCGGAGGTAATCCGTGAAGATCCGGCTTGCCTTCAGGGAGTCCGGATCTCGAGAAATCGCCCGGAAAACAGTAGTAAAATCCGACTTTGAGCCCGCGGGCACGGAAGGCATCTACGAACTCGCGAACGATGTCACCCTTTCCGTTCTTGTAGCGGGTAAATCGGGTAATGTCATGTGCCGTGTTGTCACTATCCCAAAGGCACCAGCCGCCGGTATGCTTTACTGTTAACACGCCATATTTCATTCCGGCCGCGCGGGCGACCTCGGCCCACTGTTCGCAGTTAAGTCTATCCGGCTTAAATAGAGCCGGGTCTTCGTATCCGTTCGCCCATTCGCGATTGACGTAGGTAGCCATGTTGAAGTGGAGAAACAGGCCGAAGCGGAGCTTCAGGAAATCCTCCCGCAAGGCTGCTCGTTCGGCTTCCATATCAACCGGGGGACCTGCTCGTAGAAAGCGGATGCAGACCGGCCTTCCGATGGAAATCTTGTGCCCTGTCGGTTCGAGGGCGCCTGTTTTTTGGTCGATCTTAAAGACGACGACGCTGTCGGCTCCCTGGTTGGCAACGAGGCAGAATTTGCCTGTCGGGTCGATGTTGAAGTTCCGCGGCGTCTTTATACCGGCTCTCTCGTGCTCGACGAATCTCAGCGTTCCTTTGGCCGGGTCGATGCGATAGACAGCGATGCTGTCGTGCCCGCGGTTCGAGCCGTAGAGGAACCTGCCGCCCGGATGCACGCGGACCTCGGCGCACGAGCTTGATCCGGTAAAACCGTCAGGAAGCGTCGGGACGGTTTGAATTTCGGTCAGGGTGCCCGAAGCCGGCTCGTAGGCAAAGGCGGTGACA
>DQCG01000721.1 GCA_003533825.1 Phycisphaerales bacterium | reverse complement strand
AAGCTGACTCGAAATGAAATCGAACAGGCAAGAAAAGCGCCAATTGAGAAAATTCCCAGCGTCGAGTTGGCGTCCGAACAAATTAGAGAGGCAAGCACACCCGTGACAATCAAGCTGCCGCCGGAAGAAGATCCGCTCGATGTTAAGAGAATAGAGAACGCGACAATCATGATTGCCATGGATCCGACCTTATCAGCGAAATATTATGTTGAAATTACAAACCTGCCCAGCGTGCTGAATCCTTTTAATGTCAGGGCAACAAAAGAAGCGAAAGAAGCGTATGAAAATCAACAGTTGCCGCAGATGACACTGTACATTTTTGACACCCAGGAAGTTCAACGCAAGTCAGTTCACTACAATTTTCCTGAGAAATATGTTCGTGAAGGAGAGATCGAGCTGACAGATGCGCCCGCTATAGCCGACTTTAAGCTGATACCCCGCCCTTCTTCCGAGAGTAAATAGGTCACCGGAGCCTGAAAGTCAGTTCCGGACCGCGACAAAAATCAGCTTGTTTGCCGGGCTTAGTTTCCCTGAGTTCCGCCGGGAAGGTTTTTTCTTATCCTTGAAACGGTTAACAACGCCGTATAAGCGAGGAATACCGCAAGAATTATGAGCATCACGTCTATTATTGCGAGCATGATGTTGGGTTTCTCGGCGGTCGCAAAGATGTATGTGTTGTATACCAGGGCGCCGATTGTGGTCACGAGCATTATGACAGCCGGAACGGCGGTAAATAGAAAGCTCCGGCGACGAGTGATAAAATACACACTTGCCACGATAAGGACAAGACTGGCAATCAACTGGTTCGCAGCGCCGAATACCGGCCAGATAGCTTGCCAGTTACCCAGCGCCAGGGCGCCTGCCAGAACGCCGACGAGCAAAGTCGCGGCGTATTTGTTTTTCATATAGGGGATTCTGAATGTTTCGCCGAGCAGCTCGTTGCACAGATAGCGGGTAATTCTTGTTGCCGAGTCGAGAGTCGTCATAATGAAAGTCTTTAGCATGGTAATTCCGATGAGCGTTCCAAGGCCGCCAAAAAACAGCTTTGTAAGCTCTCCGTACCCTGTTCCGAAAGCCTTGATCCAGCCGCCTTTATTGAACAGCTCCTGGTATACCGGCCCTTCGACACCGGCCGGGGCGCTCTTCCAGTACAGGCCGGCAGAGACCGCTATCACTGCCAGAATCGCCAGCGCGCTTTCCATAATCATTGCTCCATAACCTATAATACGGGCATCTCGCATTCGCGGAACCTGCTTTGAAGTTGTGCCGCTTGCAACGAGACTATGGAATCCCGAGATGGCGCCGCACGCAATACTGACGAACAGCATAGGCCACATCCATCCCATTTTGGAGGAAAACGCGACAACACCCGGGGCTTTCATCTCCGGTCGTGTAATAACAAGGCCCAGAAATCCGAAGAACATGCCCATGTACAATACCACGCCGGCGAGATGGTCTCTTGGTTGAAGCAGCAGCGTCACCGGTGTTACGGATGCAACCATGCCGTATAAAAGCAAAATTACAGTCCACCAGCGAGCTACAGTGTCCTCATTGGCGAAAGGAAGCCTGATCGGTAAATAATAACCCGCTACAATCAGGCCGACCAGCAGCAGCAATCCCGCGATAGAACACAGCAGCACCGGATATTGCATGCGATACATGAGAAATCCGATGACGAAGGCGACTACAACAAGTCCGAAAGTAGGAATGACAACTTCGGGCGTCGTTGCCAGGGTCTTCCCGGCGACCGCTGCAAATACCGCGACTATAAGGATAAGGGACAAGAAGGCGAAAACGCTGAAGATAATCTTGCTGGTCTTTCCCATCACGGATTCTGTAATGGTGGTAATGGATTTGCCCTTGTGTTTGAGTGACATGACAAGCGCAGTAAAATCATGTACGGCCCCGAAGAGGGTTCCGCCGACCACAATCCAGATCACAGCGGGCAGCCATCCCCAGTACAGGCACGCGATGACCGGCCCTATCACCGGCGCGGCCCCTGCGATTGAGGCGAAGTGGTGCCCGAAGAGGATGGTCCAGTGTTTTGCCGGGACATAGTCCACACCGTCGTTCATTGCCACGGCGGGAGGAACCTCATTGTCGTCAAGGCCCACCCACTCTTTGACTTTCCGGCTGTAGAAAATGTATCCCAAGAGCAACAGAAAAACCGCGATTCCTGCAACAACCAGCGAATTCATTTGTCAGACTCCTTACATTTCTTATATAAATCACTGCCTTTTTTAATTTGCCGTCTATAACTTTGTTCTCGTATCGGCAATCAGCTCGATGCTTCGATTAGCCGCACCATTTCGTCTTTGGCCCGCTTTAATTGAATATCCTCCCCGGCGGCAAAACGTATATCGAAAGGTACCTCGATATCAGGCTCGACTCCAACGCCTTCCAGACGCTTTCCATCGATAAGCATTTTGAAGGCTCCATAGTACAGAAATGAATCTGAGGATATATCCCTTTTCCTGCCGCCAGTGACATATCCGGCCGTACGTTCTCCAACCAGAACACCTCTTCCTGTCTTCTTGAAAAAATAAGCCAGTACTTCTTTGCCGCTGCGAGAGCCGCCATTGATAAGAACAACCACGGGTTTACTGCACCCGGCAACAGACTTAAAGGTTTGCTTGCGTCCTGTTGATTCGACGGTTATTTTTCCCATGCCATACTGTAGAGAAGGCGCGATAAATTCATATCCCATATCGCCCCCATAACCGTCTCGAATATCAATGATTATCCCCTCTGTTTCGTTTGCTCGATGGATACCGTATTGCAGTGCATTCTTCATCTCTATTCCACGCAGCCACCAGAGGCGAACATAAGCAAAACGGTGACCTCTATATTCTATAGTCTTTAAGCTGGCATACGAATCATTACCCAGTCTGTCTATTTCTTTCATGTCGAAAGGTGTAACCGTCAGATTTTTTCGAGTGGATTCTAACGGCCCTCGTTGGACAATCAGTTCTATTTCCCGGCCCGTCTTATTGAAAAATGAACGAATCGGGTGAAAAGGTTGGCCATCTGCTTCTACCAGCCAGTCTCCAAAGCGTATGCCGGTTTTTTCAGCCGGTGATGATTCAAGTGCGGCGACGACATAATGATGCCCCTCTATCTTTTTGGTCACCACACCGATTCCGCTCCGATGGGTGTCAGCTTTCCCAAATACAACCTGTATTATGTAATAACCGGGATCCCACTTCGTGTAGTAACGGGTATGTGACGTCTTTAACTCCGCTAACATTTGGTTGATGATTTTAGCAAAGGATTCGTGATCCTGGGCGGCTATCGCTTCAGGTCTGTAGCGTCTACGTGCTTCTACCCAGTCCACGCCATTGAAATTAGGATCCCAGAATTCATCGTTGATAATCCCCCATATCTTGTCGAAGTATTCGGCCGGATTGAACTGATTAGGTTCAGGCTCTTTTCTATCTGATCCTAATATGACCCGAATCCCGGTTGCGGATGTGACGTTTGTTCTCTCGGTTCCGCTCGCGCATTGTGAATCCCATAAAACCAGTACCAGGACCACAATTCGAAATATCCTCGCCATTAATCTTTCTTTCTCAACCCTTATCCGCTCGACATTATTCGCTACTCTCTGTGTTTTCGGGCAAAGAGCCGTATCGGCACTTCTTCTATTGGCAGCATAGATCGTAACCGGTTTACGATGAATCTGCGATAGTTTTCTTCAAATAATTCGGGCCTGTTTACAAACATGAGCATCGTAATCGGATTGACGGCAATTTGCGTTACATAATAAATCTTCGGCCAGCCCTTTTTTCCGCCCTTGGAAGCGCCGACTTTCTCTTCTTTTATCGACTCGAATGCCTTGTTCAGTTTGGTAGTTTGTATCCACGTTGTTGTCTGCTTGAAGATTTCCGCCGCCAGGTCCAAAACGCTCTGGATGTTCTTGCCTTCGGTTGCCGTAGTGAATGCCAATGGTGCGTACCTGAGACCCGGCAGCAGCTTCGTTAAATACTCCTCGTAGTCCTCGGTAGCTGCCGAATCCTTTGCGAGGTCCCATTTGTTGACTACGATTATGCAGCTTTTGTATTCTTCGGCGATGAATTTGGCCAGTTTCTTATCGACCTGCGAGACCGGCACCGCGGCATCTATTAAAAACAGCACAATGTCGGCACGCTGAATCGAGCGCGTGGCACGAACATAGCTGTAAAATTCGATGCTGTCGGCCAGCTTGCGTTTTTTTCTTACCCCGGCGGTGTCGATGACGATGATGGTTTTGCCGTCCTTTTCGAACCGGATATCCACCGCATCTCTTGTAGTGCCCGGCGTCTCGCTTACGATTACCCGCTCGGAACCGACTATCGCGTTGACAAGAGTGCTCTTGCCGGCGTTTCGCTTGCCGACAATCGCAATTTTCATAACCGGCTCGGCCGGCCTGTCCGACTCCAGATGTGCCAGTCTGT
>DQCG01000497.1 GCA_003533825.1 Phycisphaerales bacterium | reverse complement strand
CCTATTTCCTTGATAACGTTCTCCTTCGACATGCCAAACCGGATAGAACCCACACCAACCGCAGGATAAACTTCATAAGACAAGTTCCTAATGCTGTTCGAATCTGCTACTGCCTGTACCGTTTCTTCTACTTGAGCTGCCGGGGGAGTTGCTTTTTCCATGTTTGAATCTGAAGGTGGGGCATCGTTCGCAGCTTCTTTCTTTCTGCACCCCGTGTTGGTGCACAAGATCAATACGAGTATGACCAACAAGCTCCTGGTTAGAAGATGGTTTGCTATCATAATTCAATTCTTCATATATACGGATTATCGAACTTCGGTCCTGATTTTATTCTACTTGTTTCAGGAGATCACCACAAAACTTTTCCTGCTAATTTTCAAAACGCCAAATTTATCTGGATTAACATGCCGATAAATAGTAAAAAGGGTTTTAATGCGACGATTATGGAGTAAACATGGCATCTGACAAGCTGAATATTTACAACAGGCCAAAATTGCGTAATCCCCGGCTGTTACTGGGTTTCTCGGGCTGGATGGATGGCGGTGAAGTCTCGACGGGAACGGTTAAGTGCCTTGTAGACAAGCTCGGCGCCGAACAATTTGCCGAAATCAAGCCGAAGGGATTCTATATCTACAGCTTCCCCGGCTCGATGGAAATAACCGCGTTATTTCGCCCGCACACTAAGATAAAGGATGGCATGATCGAGTCTTACGAGATTCCTGTAAATACATTTTTCTGCAGCGAAAAAGACAATCTCATAATCTTTTTAGGCAGAGAACCCAATCTGATCTGGGAAGAATTTGCAGAATGTATTTTTTCGGTGTGTTCGGAATTTGGCGTTGAGATGATATATTTCATCGGCAGCGTTGCCGGCCTCGTGCCCCACACGCGAGAGCCGAGACTTTTCTGCTCCGTCTCACACGCCGACCTCAAGGAGACATTTCAACACTACGGCGTAAAATTCACCAACTACGAGGGCCCCGCCAGCATTGTTACTTACCTGACCGCCAACTGCAGCAAACGGAATATCAAAATGGTAAGCTTCGTAGCAGCGATTCCCGCTTACGTTCAGGGTGGTAATCCCAAGTGCATAGAAGCGGTAACACGAAGGATAGCGGGCATGCTGGAATTGGAAATAGATTTCGCCGACCTAATGACTATGAGCGATGAGTTCGAGAAGAAGCTGGATGATGTCGTGCAGGAGCAGCCGGAATTGGAAAGCAACATCCACAAGCTCGAAGAAGATTATGACAACGAGATTTTCAATAACGAGATGGGTGATTTAAAGACATGGCTGGAGCAGCAGGGTATTCGAGTCGATTAGAAACCACTCCGCTCGCCGAATAAGGCGTTCTGCAAAATTCTATAAAACAAACGGGGCTTATACCGAATCGAAATCAATCGGTATAAGCCCCGAACTAATACAAATTCAGCCTCTTACTATTCAACAGGTTCTACCGTGGTCAGTTCCAGGTCATCGGTAATTAGAATAGCGTCAAACAGCGTACCGTCTTCACGTTTACCGATTTCCAGCGTATGCTCTCCGGCAGGAAGTGTCCAGTTCACAACCTCGTTATCGTGGTCGCTACTGCTGACCTCGTCCCAGAGCCATTCGTTCGAAAGCTCTATATCATTAAATCTCACCCAGCCGGTACCGGGCTGGTCGGGATCTTCATGGGTCTGACCGGTAGCACTTGTGATGCGAACCCAGCAGGAGTCATCTTCGTTGGTAGGAGCTATTGCTCTGATAAGAATCTTATAGACACCCTCAGAAGCGGAAAAATTATACGCAGCGATCCACACAGCACCCGGTGCTGTGTCACCATCGTCGCCATCGCCATTTCGCGAGCCGATGTGCGATACCCCGGATGAGGCCGGATCGTGGTAAATCCGCCAGCTCTCTCCAAGAATATCCGCCGCTTCCGCTTCGAATACGGAATTAGCCTCCTTCGGTATTAACACGGGAGGCTCCGGTTGCAGCGTTATATCGTCAATGTATATGGTACCTGAACCGCCGGGCTGCGGATTATCCTTGTCACCGATACCAATGGAGATATTATCCACATCGGTAAGATTCACGCCCTGGTCAGCAAAGGCCTGCGTCGGAATATTCCACTGAGTCCAGGCGTCTATCTGCGTTGCCGCCGGGTCGTCATATTTCACAATCGCAGGTGTGCCGGCACTGTTGCCGACTACCACATAAATTGACTCGGCACTGTTGCTGGATATACCGATATCCTGCGACTGCCACTGCCCCGTGACCGTGCCGGTTGTCCGGACGCCGGAGAATTTGGCCTCGCCAGTTAAGGCAGCATTATGGCTGGTCAACGCCAGACCTATATAAACGTTCGAGCTCATCGAGATACTCGGCCTCCAGACCAGCGGGCTCCAGGTCGAACCGTCGCTGGAATAGTAGCCTCTTAAATTGCCGGCGAAATCTCGTTCCAGCCTGACCCAGTATGGAGCGGTTACGGCTTTTTGCTCATCCGTCGCAACGGAGGTATCGCTGGAAGCACTGCCGTCGGTATCCGTCCGGCCCTGGAACCTGCAGCCCTGTGTGGGCGTGCCGTCGGAGTTTGTGGATGTAATGTAAACTGCTGCGAATTTCGAGCCCGGATCGAGCGTTTCGCGAATCATCACGCCGGACTTGGCCCACGAATCGGTATTATCCACACTGTCGACTTTCGCTGTGATCGATCCGACACCGGATAGCTGCTTATATGCAAAGTGGAACTCATCGTGGGCATCCCAGATATCGGTACCGGCGGCGGTCATCGTGTAAGTGCCGGCCGGCCCTTCTGTGAAGCTGCCTACGGAGCCGGGTAAGCCTCTGAACCAAAGCGATAATTCTGTAACACCCCGTACCGTCCAGTCCCGGTTGGAACTGAGCGTCATGGTCGCCTCGGAATAATTCAGGTAACCCTGTTTATTGTTGTTATACACGAGCGGCATCGACTTTTTACCGCCGTGAACAATAGTCTCCTCGGTAAACGATTCGGTTGTTTCGTCGCCTACGGCCGCACCTGTGCCGTTACCTGCATAAAAAGGCGGAGTGTCCGGCGTTCCGTAGCCAAGCCCGTCTTTCCACGCGTACCATATCTGGTTGTCAGCGGCGTCATAGCTCTCGAAATCGTCCAGCACAAAATATTCCTGTGTCGTAAAGTGCCAGATATTCCCCTGCCATAGATCAGGCGTCTCGGCATCATTAACCTCATCGACGCGCCAGAAGTAGGTCTTGTCCAAATCGAGGGCCAGCGGACCATAGCCGGTCTCTGTCACGGTCGTAACCGGGGCAGTGCCGTCTGCCACCGCCTGCACATCCTCACTGAAGTACACATCGTGCTTAGCCCCTTCTCTTCCCGCTCGGAAGCCGAGGGTCAAATCCAGTTCTACATCCGCTGCCCCGAGAGCCGGACTGGGTTCTCTTGACTGTACGGGTATGGAGAAGAATCTCACTTCACTCAGACCGAACTGCTGCAGGATGTTCTTCCAGTTGCTGTTTGCGGTCAGTTTGACGTATTTCGCCGCTACACCTTCCATATCAATTGTAGTATTATACGCATAGTCGACCTGACCGGACGCCTGGGTAAATTCATGCGTGGTTCCCAATGTCGCATAATTTTCGCCGTCGGCCGAATATTCGATAGTAACATCTTCGAATCCCAAACCGATAACCGATTCCAGGCTCTCATTCGAGTTCCACACCCACATTTCATAGACTTTTTGAACACTTTGGAACTCAAATTCGATCCAGCTCGGCTGATTTGCGTCTGCAGCGCTAAGCCACATCGTGTCACCTATGTTGCCGTGCAACAAACCATCGGCATCAAGTCCCGAACCGTTCACGGTATTTTCAGCACCTTTTCCATCTTCGCTGCTGGAAGCGTTGGCTTGAACGTTTTCGATTTCATAAGCAAATAACTCGGTATTAAAGCTCCAGATATCACCTTTATGCACTGTATTATCAGGTGCGGCGTTAACCTCATCGATCCGCCAGTAATAAGTTCGGTCGAATTCGAGCCGGTTTGGCAGAGTGTAACTATTCGGAATAACGCGTCCCTGATAGACACCTGCCGGATCGACTGTAGCAGTGGCCTGGTCCACATCTTCGAAATTCTCCCCGAAGTAAACATCGTGCGTAGTGGCAAATAATCCCGTTTCCCATGATAGTGTAAGATCTCGCGACACATCCCTCGCAGTATCTTTGGGATTCGGGCTGAATGCTGTTATACGCGGCCCGCGTGTGCTTTCAGGCGGGCCCGGTTCAGTTCCCGACAACACAAGATCGGGATTGGTTGTCAGGACAATCTTATCGATGATAAGCCCGTCTTCCCGCACCCAGATATTAAAAGTGTGGACACCCGGTGTATCAATCTCGAAAGTCGGCGGCTCACTTAAACTCATCAAGTCGCAGTTCCATTCATAACTTTCGCTCCAGCCGGTCAAAGCTACAAGAGTTGGTATTTCCTCGCCGTCAAGACCTGCATTGCAGGAATCATCTGACCCACCGGCACCCCAGCCCAGAATCCACACATAGTGCTTGCCGGTTTTAACAAAGTTAATCTCATACTCCAGACGTTCACTACTGGAGGAATAGCCGGAATTGCCGTGCCCTCCCTGACCATTCGGTGCGTGCATGCCGATGACGCCGGTAAAGCCGTCAACCGGCCCTGTCTCCTGCCATTTATCGCCACCCACTTCAACATTGGCATCGAAGTTCTCGGCTTCGAACGAAACGATCCCATCAGGACCGGGATCCTGGTTGAGCGGCTTGGCATTTGCTATGCCAACAGCAAAACCAAGCACTAATATAAATAATGCCACTTTTCTACACATGATAACGCTCCTTTCAAAAAAAATTCAATCTAACGGCCGATAATATTCCCCATCTTTATTACACTTATGGTAGATGTGCACCCGGCCAGATCATGGATTCGAAATGGTCTCCTTCCGAAGCTAAATAGAAGATTCTCGATTAAAATATTAAAAACCTGAAACATAATTCAGATTTTCAATCGGTTAAAAGATACTGATTCTACAGTTTTTCTACCCTACTTATACCATATTACCCAGCTTTTCGTCAAGAAAAACGCCTTAGAAATAGAAAAAAGTGATTGGATTTGCCCAAAAACGCACAAATTTTGTATATGCAAGTTCAAACAGACTTGACTGTTAAGAAATTCGATAAAATGTCTAATTACGACCGCTTTACGAAACGGTCATTCTCAGTAATCTTTGAACTTTTTCATCCAACCGGGCCAATCGGTCGCCTGGACACCGCCAGCCATAGTCCATGGTCCGGACTGGGGATATGCCCGATGCCATTTCAAAGCCCACATCTCCTTGATACCACACTTCCTCGCAGACCAATCGAGAAAAGCCATGCTTATAAAACCGTCATGCCGGTCGATGCAGATACGCCTCATGTGCTGCATGCCCGCCCAGGCCATATCCTGGAATTCCGGCGGACTATCGGTGTGTCTCGGGAAGACATTGAACCTAAGTGCATCCATAAACAGGGGCACATAGCCTGCACCTTTTACGTTGGGAGTTCTCCAGTTATTTACAGTCTCAAAATCTTCATATACCGTCGTATATGAAGGTGGCGGGTTCTCCACCCAGCCATTTATACCATAGCTGCCGTATTCACCTGCCTCGTCATAGCCCTCGCCCCAGAATCGGCCCCAGGCTGAATACACATTAAATACGGGCGCCTGTTGACGACTCTCATCGATAATAGGCTTCAGGGCCGTTGGACAGCATCGTATGAGAGGATCGTTTTTATAGTATGGTCTCAACGCATTCATCCAGTGATGTGTGTGTCCATTGCCGACGCCGGCCTGGAACTTGCTGTCGTGATCTTCGGCGTACATTGAAAAGAAGAGGTTCCATTGTTTCATATTCGCCAGACAACTTACTGTCTTGGCCTGATTTTTTACCCGCTGCAGTGCCGGCATCAAAATCGACATCAGTAACGCAATAATAGCGATTACAACCAGAAGTTCTATCAATGTGAAACCGCTCATTTTTCGCTTGTGCATAATCAAACTCCTCTGCTTGTTTCTATTTCAATTACTTTATAGATGCATCTCAACCGTTGGTTTCTGATGTCTAAACGATTTCTAACGTTTTCTGGATTTGAAAAACCAAAAAAATAGAATGGCTGATAATTTTGACTCCTATCCTGGTTGACGATTTCGTCTTTGAGTATACTTGCGTGCCGGACCTACACAATCTATCCATACAAGATTGTCAAAATCGCCCTTATTTGCTTCCATAAACCCGATACTTTCCAGCCCAATCATCAAATATAACTTTGGAAATCCGTGATAAAATATTTCTGTACCGCCGCTTCATAAAGCGGCCATTCTCAGTAATCCTTGAACTTTGACATCCACTCGGGCCAATCAGTCGACTGGGCACCACCACCAATGGTCCAGGGACCAGCTTGCTCATACTGTCGATGCCATTTAAGGGTCCATAACTCTTTTAATCCCACTTTGCGAGCCGAAAAATCCATTAACAGACAACCGGCGAATCCATCATGTCGGTTAAGGCAGAACCGCCCCATCTGCGCATCATCGTTCCACTGCTCGCCGCTATAACTGGGGGGTCTGTCAGTGTGTAACGGCACACCGTTATAACGCTGTGCCTCCAGGAACAAGGGCACGTACCCAGCCCCCGCCACAGATGGCCCGCGCCAGAAGTAATCCGGAGTCCCCCGCTCGGGATGCGGTTCCCGGCCCGCCTGGGGATCGACAACCCAGCCGTTGATTCCGTAACTTCCCTTCATCGGTTTTTGCCAGTGACCCTGATTCATGTATCCCCACGCCATGGTCACACCTACACCTAAACTGCTCCCTTCGGCACCCGAATCTACCCCGTATTCATCTACCCACGGTTTCGTTGCATTCGGACAACAGGTAAACTCATCATCCCATTTATAGTAATCACCAAGTGCGTAAACCCACCGATTGGCCTGAGGCTGAGCCCTAAAGCCCGCCATGAATCGGCTATTGTTGTCTTCGGTGTACATCGAGAAAAACAGGCTCCACTGTTTGAGCTTACTCAGGCAGGCAACACTTTTGGCCTGCTTCTTTACCCGCTGTAATGCCGGCATCAAAATCGACATCAGCAGCGCAATAATAGCGATTACGACTAAAAGTTCTATCAACGTAAAACCTCTCGTCTTTCGCTTATACATAATCAAACTCCGCTGCATATATTTATTCAACTCACTATGAGATGCGCAAAACGACTATTCTGTTCTGCCGTATTTTGTAATCTCCTGTGTTTATTAGACCCTTACTCGATTCACATTCGTATTATACATCCAAATCATCTTTACTGCAACATCAAAATAGCTCAAAATCATGGTTTTATTAATATACTGAATATCAGGCCAGGCCAATTAGTGAGGCTAAAAATATATCACAACCTTTCATAAGTATTTTATAAGGTATACTCTTGCAACTCGCAGATGCTGCGAATTGATCCGAGAACGAAAAAACCTTGTGTTCGGATAAGATTTTCCTTGAACAGAAGCATTAAATCTGCTATAAAAACGTTGTAGCTTTTGATTTACGACAGAATATTCGTATTTCTATCTGCAGCCTGATGAGAGACTTTGGAAGGAGGTAGCGCCAAACCATAAACATTTGTCCCGGTTGGACATAGATAGAATTTAGTGAAGTTGGGAACTTTACAGTTCTTTTTGATTTAAATCAAAATAGAGATCAGTTATCGCTTAATTTCATTATTTTGAAGGAGGATTATTATGTGT
>DQCG01000110.1 GCA_003533825.1 Phycisphaerales bacterium | reverse complement strand
ATGGGCACCTGAAGATTAGTAGAGAACTAGTAACGTCGGCTGGGAACTATTTGGTTTCACAAGATAAAGCAGTTTACAACGTTCAGTTGTCGAAACTTGACAGCGTGGATTCAGGCAGGACCAGACTGCTCACGTAACTTATTCCAGACTTGACGAAATTTGTCAGGATGCAAGCGCCCGTACGCATCCGCTACATTTACTGCTTCGGCTCGAACGTCCTCCCCCAACTCTACCAGCGATTCCAGAAACTCGCTAAGCCGGTCGTCAGAGAGAGCCCACGGCATCCGCATCTCCTCTTCTGTTGCAGCTTTCTTCAGGCACCGCAATGCTACAAGTTTGTTCCCCTTGCCCAACTCGCACACGGCGTCAATGAAATCTCGTGTGTCTCGAAGCTTACCGAGTCTGCCACCGCTCAACTCGAGAGCCTGCTCCAGTATCCGATCTACCGAAGTGCCAGTTTCAAGATTTGTTAGGCAGCAAAGGCCTCCGGCTCACTGAGCTGGCAGTCAAGACCGTGCAAGCATCGGATATTATGAGACTTATGAAAGGCGGTTAACTCATACGTACCACGCATACGTACCGGACAGTGCCGATTAGGAAAACAAATGCTTAAAAAATCCTGAAAACTCTATTTCACCAAAAAAATTTAAGAAATCCACTAACATTTAACTTGTGGCAGATGCTATGTGTCATAAAATATAAAATTGGAAAAGGAAAAGCTTCGAGACGCAACTATCGCAACCAACAGTCGCAAGACAACGCTTGTCGGACTTCATGAGTAGCCTTGAGAATGTGCTTGAGAACATAACGGCCAAGTTAATCGGTCTGAGTAGTGAATAACAGGATATCTTCAAGAAGGCTAAAAGCGACCTTATTTCTATAGTATAAGGATGTGAAACTTATGGGAAGCGAATTGGAATTCCATCTCGGAGTAGCAAGCTTTAAAGTTACACTGTCTGAATTTGTACAGGTTACACAAAATCTTGCTGAAGCCGCGATTGGGAAGCGTAAGCTGAAGGATGTGCGAAAAAGACTCAGGGAACTCATCCAGGAAGTACGCAAGAACTACGATTTGATTGTTGAGGCTGTAACTCCGCTCGTCGCCATAGATTCTCAAGAGAAATTTGATGACCGATTTGCTGACGCAAGGGCAACCTTCAAGAAGGAGTTCTGGCAAAAATATGGCGACGAGGGAACAAGCTGCGCCATCGTGATAGACAAAATGACCACGCTCAACAAACGTCGAGCCTGGATGGCAAGACTTCCAGTTGCCAAGCACTCCTTCAAACGCCTCGAATACCTCTGTGATCGATGGATCGCCGTCGACGTCGTGCTCGATCAGAATATGGTTGATTTTAGAGACAAACTGAGTGGGCTCTTCGACGAAATAGCTCGCCTTAAAAGAAAAAATCGCAAACAGGCCTTCGAGAGTCTGAGAAGTACCATTGACTTGTTAGATATTGATTTCAAGGCTATGAAGCGTAGCCTTAATGCACTTGAGGTCGTGAGTAGTAAGTTGTAGGTTAGCTATGCCTGCATATCCGCTCAAACAAGTTAATATAGAGAAACAAATACTAAGAGAAGACACAGTTTCAAGTATTGTCCGGTTGTGACTTCGTCCGGTTGCGAATGAGTACCGCTCAACAGGCGAGAGAAAACAGCACGCACAATCTTATTCCGAGATCAAAGAGAAGTTCTAAAGGGAAAGGAACAGAAAATGACTACGTCAAATATAATGTCTCTGCCGGTTGATATTGTCTGGAAGCGCCTTGCTCTTGACAATGAAATGATGTGGATAGTACCTTCGCCTCAACATCCGAGCATAAAGCCGCCGCGCTGGAAACCGTCAGTCACCATCTTCTATGCCCACCCCCAACCGGACTCTGTCCCCGATGATTATAAGAATACTATAATCACCTATCTCAAGGTGACTTGCTCCATTACGGGCACCATTCCATTGCCAGGTGACGTAATGATGGGAAAAACGTGGCCTCCATATCATGAAGCGAGTAAGATCATCGCAAAGAGCTTTGCTTTGTATTACGGCTGTTACGGAGCTATCCTGGAGGTGACCGTCGAGCCCTATAAGGCTGCTGGTGTGCCAATCGACGAATATCCGTACTTTCTTGATTTTCAGCCGAAGAAGCGAGAGATATTCGAAGCAGTGTCAATATCTGGTGAGAGTCTTTCAGGTTCGAAAGAAACTGTAAGCATTCGAAAGAGCACTACATCCCTCGATAGCCTCGAAGTCGGTGAAGGCCTCCTCCCACACACTGTACCGGAGGCAAAGATGGAATTTCGTGAGGAGTTCTCTAATGTTCGAAATATTGACGCGTCGCGTGAATCCCGCGAGACTTTCTCGCATACGACGAATTTATCACAACTGTACCACCATCTTGACTCATACCACCTCGGGACTAACCGCGCGATGTTCTTCCTCCAGCCCCGGCCGCATTTCGAAGATCCCGAGTATCAGACGTTCCTCTGGGGTCCATGACGCATTGAAGGCATCCAGGAATTCTTCCTCATTGTTGTGCAACCCAAGTCTCGACCGGGGCTGTGCGTAGGGGCAGCTTTGAGAACAGGACACTTGGCATTTAACAAGTCTCCTGATCAGGTGGTCAAACCTGAACCAGCCGACAAGAACCGTCCACCCGACAAGGAATACTATTATACTCACATCCTCGCTCCCGCGGAGATACCTACTAGCGACCACCCTAAGCATCCCCACAAGGATTTTTTCCAAATACCCGAAGGGCGCACGCTTGATAAGGCTGTAACAGAGGGCAAGAAGATTGGCTGGAATCAAAAACACCCCCCCCAAATTATACAATGGTCGGGCCTGGATGGAACTTGAAAATCGATGAGAAACAGTCGGCCGTCGATCAAATCACAGACCTCACAGTCAATGTGGGCGATTCAGAGATTACTGTGGAATCACATCTGCAACCCAATAAAACAGGGAAGACGAATACATTTGAGAGGGGCTCAGAAGAAGTTACGGTTGAATTGTATCAAAAATACGGCAAGATATTTTACTACATTGAAGCTCTGGCTTGAGGAGCCTACAGGAGAACTATGGGTGGAAGGTAAGGAGGCTATTGATTTCTTTGAAAGACACAAGAATGTTGGGGCCTGCTTAGATGAGAATGGCCATATCAATTCACGTCCAACATCAACCACTTTTGCTGACAGGCGGATACAGAGGCATGAAGGTCCTTTTGATCTTTCATCCAACAAATCGATGGGAAAGTATCAATCGATTCATGATCTAAACATACGGGTTATTGAAGCCATGAGAGATCCAGATGATATGCTCATCGAATTACTCGGTTCCTGGCCGTTTAGTAATCCACTGCATACAGACTTCGCCATTCAACAGTTACGTAAAGGTCTAGCAGACGTAGAAGACAGCGAATGGCTCAACAGTCCAGTTAAGGATCTAACTGAAGTTCCAAGCGAAATGAAGAAGCGTCTGCAAGATAATGGTATTAAAACTCGCGACCAGCTATTGGAGTATCCGCTAGAGCACTTGCAGCAAAAGCTACATATAAGCAATGAAGAAGTCCGTGACTTATATCTGAATGCATGGGACATCCCGAGTCAATCGGGGCAGGAGTGAAAGCTGTGAAAATGGAATCACTGGCTAATGTCAAAGTTCTGTGAGATCTACTCGATACATAGTGGCCGGTCTCAGCGCACGATGTATAGTGGTATTAGCCCTGGATAGCTCCCACATGGACATCAGTTGACGATGATGTGGCCGTTTGCTCTTTGACTAGCCAACTCGATAAAAACGTGGACAGCGATTAATGATTAGGAAGATCGTTTTATGTCAGAGGCACTGTTGAATGGTTCGCATTTGAGTTCTCAGTCCAAGTTGGACGAGCTGCGTCAGGAAGTCCACGAAAATAAGTTCCAGAACCTAGATGAGATTCGTCAATTTGTTAACCGCTACGTGACAGCATACCCAGATAAGGCAACAGGCAAGTCCATCAGCTTAGTTGGTGAGCTGGTAGGAAACATCCGGTCTGAGCTTGGCCTTGCTTCTAATGCTCAGCCTGGCATAACGAACATTATTACTGACCATGTACGTGATCTGGTGCTGGGTCGCGCTCAGGCATCAGAAGATACGGCACGTTGGGCAGTACATCATGCTGCGAACCAGGTAAAGATGTACTCTGGCCAGTTTGTGTACGATGCTGAAGACATCTTCATCGATGGTGCTGGATTGGACTTTCTCTTCCGCCGCACTTATAAAAGCCAGGGCTTCTACAATGGACCGCTTGGCGTCAATTGGGACCACAATTACAACCTGTGGCTGCGCATACTGGATGGAGGCAAGAAGATTGTCCGGCTGATCGGTGGCTTCCAAGAAAGCGCCTACGTCAAGCACGACCGCTATCATGAGCCTGACTTCAATTACTGGGTCCCCCCGCCGGGCGAACACACTGTCATTTTCGACATGCAGGCCCATGCGGCTGATTTCGGTATCCAGAATGCGCACAACTGCGACTACGGTCTGCGCCTGCCTGATGGCACGGTCTACTTTTACGAGAGAGACTTGGTCAATCCGGACCCAAACTTACTTTATATCAAGCGGATTGAGGACCGCTTAGGCAACTACTTGGAATTCCACTACAAATTGGCTGGAAGCGGATCCAGTAGCCGTTTGGAAAGTGTCGATATTAACAACCCTGCTAGGTACGTTACACTAGAATACGATGCTCTGGATCGTATCATCGCCATCAAAGACTACAAGCCAATCAAGCTCGATGACCAGGAGGTAATAGGCCGCACTTGGCGCTACATCTATGACGATTACGGCGACTTAGTTGCCTTCACCACGCCGGGGACGGATCGCTATCCGCAAGGGCTTACGGAACGCTACATCTATAGCACACCATATTATACGGGTGAGTTACAGCACAACCTGACTAATGTGTACGACACAGCCGGTCGGCTGTACCTGGAAAACGAATTCGGGACGGATACCGGACTTCTGAGCTTTAACCGGATTGTCCGACAGAGGGAAGGCAATGGTGAACGCTATTTCGAGTACGAAGATGTGAGTTTGGCTACTGGCCTACCCACCGGTCAGCCAGAGATTGAGGAAGACATTCCTGCCTTCCAGACCGTGATGGTGCGCCGCAACGGCCACCCTGTTCACTACGTCTACAACAAGTTTGGCAATCTGATTGCTCGTGAAGAGGACGCCTGGGCCAGCGGCGTGCGGCGCTGGCTGGTCACCCACTATCGTTACAACCGAGACGGGGCACTCATCGGCATGATCAGCCCGGAAGGACGCGAAACGTTGTATCTTTACGACCGGGACGAGTTCATCCGGGTCCACGAAGCGCAGGGGCTCATAGCCAGCAGCGATATCCGTCAGCACAAGGATCTAGAATGGAAAACACGCTTGAGCTTCGGCAACCGTCTGTCTATCGTTCGGCGCAAGCAACCGCAGCATTTCCTCGCGTTTCAGTTTCCCAACCCTTTATCAGAACTCGACAACATAAATCCGAAAGATGACATTATCGTCAAGTTCAACTATGAGTCAACATACCAAAACCTTGAGAGTGTGTCGCACCCACAACACACTAAGAGTCCGTATACGGGTCTCCTAGAGGATATCGAATATAATAGAACACTAACAACCTTTGTGCATTATCCATCGAACGGAAGCCTGAAGACAATTAAATATCCGAACATCAAACAGGCTGATGGGTCCGAGTTGAAGAATATCGAGGAGCATTTCCTCGGCTACGATGGGAAGGGGCGGCTGACCAAACACGAGGATCCAACTGGAACCCTCACCGAACTTGCATACTTCCCCTTCAGCACTGATCCTTCAAAGGCACCCAAAGAAGGTTATCTACAAAGTCAAACGATTGATCCAAATGGGGTAAATTTACAAACGGAGTATCAGGTCAACGCAGTTGGTGTTGCTACAAACACAAAGCTGCCCAAAGGTACAACCATTGAATTTGGCGTCAATGATTTGAACCAGGTCCAGAAGGTCACCCGGACATTGAAGCTGGGCGTGGACTACGAAACCCGCTTCACCTATTGCCGCAACATGCGTGTTGAGCGCATTGAGCGGGATGTGCAGGATGCTGAGGGTAAACCTCTTTGGAGTGGTACTGAGGTCCAGTTTTTTCACTACGACGAAAACGACAATATCTCAAGTGAGCAAATTGGCAGTCCAGATTTTGGCAACCATTTGGTCACCCGGCACACCTATGATGATGGCGATCTACGAGTCGCCACGACGTTGCCACGAGGAAACCGCATCCGCATCAACTACGACGAGCGTCGGTTGCCCGAAAAGATCAGGCGTGGAGTAGGCAGTCCAGAGGCAACCGATGTCGAAGTTTCCTACGATGGCGATGGCCTCCTGGTTGAGCAGAAGGAGCAGAAGGATGACCACGGTCTGAAAACCGAGTTCACCTACGATGCTTTTGAGCGTGTCATTGAAACGAGGGATTATGACGAGCAAGAGAACTTGTACCGATTGATCCGACATGATTATGACAAGGCTGGCAATCTAACTACTGAGCGTCTCTTCATACCGGACGGCTCCAGCACTTACAAGCTTCTCTATCATGCCTATCATCTCTACAACGAGCTGAACTGACGCATCGAGACACGTGTTCGGCTCTTTCAGACGCCAATTACCTACAATGTTGTGGACGTGGAGAAAGACAATGACAAGATCCCATTGGCCGACCCATCGGTCGAGTTTGTGCGCACACTTTACTTCTACGATAAGGCGGGACGGCTAACACGGGTGGAGCAGCACGGGCAGCGACTTGACGCAGGTGGCAATCCCGAACCCAGCAAGACTATTCTGTCGACGACTTACGACTACAACACCGTAGGCTGGCTAACCGGAGAAACAGACCCACTTGGGAACAGGACAGAAATCCGCTACGATAAACACGGGCTGGTGACTCGCGTCGATGTACGTGAGAAGGTAGCAGATTCTCCGACTGGCGAGGAAGTGTTCACCACGCTGTACAAGTACGATCCTCTGGACCGGCTCGAGTCTATCACCGATGGTCTGGGTAATATCACGAGCTTCGAGTACGACAGTCGCGATGCGGTTATCCGCCAAGTGGATCCTTTGGGGAATGTGACTCGCTTCGAATACGATGTGTATGGTCGTCAGACAACCGAGTGTATAGAAATGACCGATACGGGGCTAGGCACCGGCATGCGCCCTCCCGATTCTGACGTCGTAACACAGTATGTTTATGACGCCAACAGTAACCTCATCCGTCTGATTGATGCCCACAATACCCCAACTGACCAAGTGTATGATGCTCTGGATCGCCGCGTTGAGCTGAGGTATGTGGATGGTACAGCAACCACATACAAATACGATGGCAACGATAACGTCGTATGGATACAGGACAATAATGGGCTGATCAAGAAAACGAAGTATGATCCACTGGATAATCCTCTGCATACAGATATAAACCAGAGCCAATTGAAACCCAACATTGTCATTGTGGGAGCGACATATGAGACTTTTGAATACGATGCCCTGGGCCAAGTGACCCGCGCGAAGAACGACGAGGCCGATATCAACTTTAAAGTAGATTCCTTGGGACGAGTATATGAGGAGTCCTTAAACTTAACAGAACTTGCACAGACTTATACGATCAAGCGCCAGCACGATGACTTTGACTTCCTGACTCGTCTCATCTATCCTAACGGGCGCATCCTGGTTTACCAACCTGATGATTTGAACCGTATCAAGCGAATACAAAACCAGTCGTATGGGGCTACTTACCCTGGTGACACCAACCTGTCACCACAGCGTTTGATACTGGAGAACACGTACCGTGGGCTACGTATTGGTCGCAAACTCTATGGCAATGGAAGTGACACCCTTTACGCTTATGACGGTAAGGGTCGTGTCACTGAGATTGTTCACACCAGTGCCCAGAGCACTAACTTGCTCACGCTACAGCACCTGTACGATGCGGCGGACAATATGCGCTTCAAGTATGAGTATGCCTCGGGCCAACAGGACTATGGCGAAGTCTACAAGTACGACTCTCGCTATCAACTGACACATTATCAGCCGATTGTTCCTCCCAATCCACTCGATCTTACGTCATTAGCCCCGACTCAGGTTGTACCGCCAGACGACCCGCAGTTCGACGGCCAGGCAAAGGTTAACAACTACCTAGGCAACTTGATACAAATTCCAAATACCTTTACCTTCAAATACGACAAGTTGGGCAATCGCTTAGAGGAAAGCCATCCTGGTCAAGCACCCATTCTATACACGCCCAACAATCTCAACCAGTACGTCCAACGAGATGGCGTTCTGTACAACCACAACCATAATGGAAATCTGCAAGACGAGCGAGAGCAGCAAAGTGGTAACACAATTCGAGAGTATATACATAACCATCGCAACCAGATCGTCAATGTTAAACACAATGCTTTCGCGGCACAATTCCGCTTTGATGCCCTTGGCCGTCGAATCTGGAGCGATGTTGGTAGTGTCGAGACCTATTTCCTCTATGACGATCAGAACTTGATTGAAGAGTGGCAGCCGCTCGCGTCACTGCAAGCCCACCAACTCTCTGCACAATATGTGAATGAACTAGAGACTGACAGTCGCTGCCATTTGGCTGTTAGAGGTTCTGGCACTACTCAAAACACTGAGTATTGGTATCACAAAGACCTGATAGGCTCGACTAGACTCAGAACAAGTGTAGA
>DQCG01000652.1:3539-5739 GCA_003533825.1 Phycisphaerales bacterium | reverse complement strand
CCTTGAACCATCCGATGTTTTGCTCCGGCGGACGCCAGCGGGAATACCAGCCGCCACTGACCATAAACAGAATGCCCGTTCCGTTAGCTGCTTGTTTCGGCTTGTAAACATCGAACGTCAGGGCCATGCCGTGCTTATGCCCATACACGACATCCGGTACAATTTCGACGCCTTCGATGCCAAAGGCCTCAGCGACACAAAGGGCAACGGTAATAATCAGTAAATTTCGAATCATCCGCTTCATAGTTAACCTCCTGGTTTCTGTTTTATATCCGGGTTGATGAGACCTTCTGAAAACGGTCTCTTGACTATTGTCACCGAAAGAGCGCCGGCCTCGAGATAATCCACGATCCGGTCGACTTCCTCTGTTGAGAGTGAGCCGACTATCATACCGTTTCTGCCAACACGGCTTTCTACGAAAGGTGCGCTCAGGGCAATATTATCGAGAAGGATGCAAAGTGGACGATCTATATTTTTTTCTGTCAAAGCACCCAGCAGCTCGCCGCCGTTTTTATCGAGCATGAAAGCCACCGCCGGACGCCCCATCTGGTCGTAGGATTTTGATACCCGATCTATTTTCCAGTTGGCTCTCGGACCGCTCAACATGCATTCATCAGGATTGTTGCTCGCCAGCACATAGTGTTTGTCGTCATAAGATCCAATAATGGAATGTATGACGTTCCATTGGTTATTACTTTTGATTTCACACCACACAAAATTTTCATCGGATGTCTCACGGGGGCCTTTGGTTTCGAGCAGTTCGACGTATTTTTCTACTTCAATTTTACCGGTGTCGGGATGTTCCAGTGTCGGAAGTATCCTGAAATCAAGATAACTGGCCTGCGTTATCTTATGTTTAATATAATCGGGATCGAAGTTGTTCTTAACCGGGTCATATATGCCCAGGTAGGCAATATATTTATCAAGAGCTTTGAAGTACTTCTTCACGGCGTCATGCTTCGCCCGGTCCTTTTTTATTTCTTCGGGAATTTCCTCCAGAATGTGATACCACATCGCATCGCCCGGATCGACATTTTGCATTTCAAGCTGTGTTACGGCTTGTTTGTAAGCTTCATATTTGCGTTTGACACTTTCATCAGGTAATGGAATCCGGACTTCAAAGATGCTGTCACTTCTGGGTATCCAGGCCAGTTTCAATACGTTTTTGCCGTCGACTCGTTTCTTTAGTACTTCGACGGTCTTTCTTGTAATAGTATCGAGTTCTTCCGGTTCCAGTTCGCTGTTATCGATCTTATATACGATGTACCTGCCGCCTGTCATGTCAACTTTTTGATTCAGTGTCAGGATCAGACCCCCTCCCGCCGCCACGGCTATTGCTGCAATTGCCAGAAATACCCAGTTAATGACTTTTAACGTCATTTTTTCTCCTTTCAATCCGGGAAACGCTTCACAGGATTTTCGATATAGATGCATCGAAAATGGTTCGTTCGGCATTCTTAAGCTTTAGCTTAGTATACATGAGCCTGTTTGTCACGTATTTCCACGAAAATGGGAAGAATAAAAAGTCCGGATATAGACTGCCCATTTTTTTAAATCGGTGGAAAACGGATTGTCGGGTTGTAGGAAGGTTGTGTTGGTCAACTGACGAAAATGGGGCTATTTTGGGGGAGCTTCGTGCTTGGGTAAGTGCGTCGAAAAGCTGGTGGGATCAGTCCTAAAATCTCCAGGAATCCTGTTGTTGAATAAAGTGTAAAGATTTTCGAGTGAATATGGTAGAATAGTCTATCGGAAGGCTCGGTGATAGTGCCAGGCAGCTTTTGTACGAAATTCCGTTTGAATGTGTTACGAGGGTGAACAGGTTAGACCATTATGAAAAAACTGATTTGGATATTCTGTCTGATCTGCGCAGCTTGCGTTCAGGCTCAAAATATATCGGAAAACGAAGTGCGGACTTATGCAAGCAAGTGGTTGAGGAAGAATCCTCTCGCAATGCGTTATCAGGAGAAACAGCTTTTTCCCCTGGAAATCAGCAGCATTGAGCCGCTTCAACTCAGAGAGTCGCACTTTCCCCTCTATCTGATACACTTGCGCCCACACGGATATATTGTCATGAACAGCGACCGCCGGCTCAAACCGGTTTTGTGTTTCAGCATCTCGGGCCACGTCAACCTGGAATATCGGGAGGATAACGCTTTCTACCACCTTCTCCTCATCCAAAGCGAAAAGAATACACAGCGGA
>DQCG01000652.1:0-3425 GCA_003533825.1 Phycisphaerales bacterium | reverse complement strand
TGACGGCCGCGTTCCCGTGGGATGTGTTGCGACGGCTTTCGCTCAGGTAATGAAGTATCACGAATGGCCATATCGGGGGGCCGGCTCAATGGTCTACGAGGACACCGAAGGTAGTATAACCAACACGCATACGGCAGCATTTTCAGATCCCTATGAATGGTGGCATATGCAGGATGAATATTATGTATGGGGAGTTGAACCGGAAGAAGCGGTGAATGCAGTGTCAGAATTAATGTATGAACTGGGAGTTGCCGCCAAAATGGACTATGAAAATGGGGCTTCCACTACCAGTTCGGAAATACTGGGGAGCGGGATTCAGAAGCATTTCTTCTACGAAGCTATCACTCACACCGAATCCTCCAATTTCGATCAGTTGATGAACTCCGTACTGAACGACCTGGCTGACCGGCGGCCGTGCATAGCGAGTATTCCGGGCCATGCACTCGTCATCGATGGACACATGAAACAGCAAGGAGATAACTACTTCCATATCAATTATGGATTTTCCGGTCAAAACGATGGCTGGTACCTGCTGGATAACGTCCGGGAGAAAGCAATCACTGACGTTTTCACCGGTATCCGCCCTATGCTTACGGCTCTTCATTTAGGCAGCGAATATACAACGGACGGAATAGAACTGCGGTGGGTGCTTCCCAAAACACGGAGCGAGGAAGCAACGCAGATTGATGTGCTGAAACAGGATATATTGTCAGGCACATGGGAGGATGAGGCTGAGCAGTTCAGCACATTCGAGGTTACCTCGACAAGCGATTACAAGGATTGGTCTTTGTCCCCTGCAGGATACGCCGGAAACTGTTTCTACAAACCGGCAGGCGGCTATGGTAATCGAGAATATCATTTTACCTCCATCAGCTCTTTTCGGCTTGAACAGGAAACCCGGTTGACCTTCAGGGCCAGGTATGTTCTCGGAGAAGATGATTTTTCCGTGCGGATATCAAGTGACAACGGAAGCAGTTTTTCCTCAGTGTGGTCCATATCGAACTCTTCTCAGGAAAACTGGACGGAGATACAAATCCCGCTTGAAGTATTTTCCGGGCAGGACATCCTGATTCGATTCGAGTATCTGGTTGGCAACTATTATCCTGATGGTGGAGTATGGATTGATGATATACAACTTGTTTCTACACAATGGTATGATTGGACTGTTATTCACCAGGTCGACGAATTGACAGCGTACAGAGCGGAGTGCACAACCAATTTCCAGGATGATGTAGAAGATTTCAGTACATTCGAAGTTACCTCGTCGAGCGATTACGCGGATTGGTCTTTATCTTCCACGGGGAATACTGGAAACTGTTTCTACAAACCGGCAGGCGGCTACGGCAATCGGGAATATCACCTTACATCCAACAGCTCTTTTCGACTGGGGCAGGAAACCCGGTTGACTTTCAAGGCCAAATATTTTCTGAGTGAAGATGGTTTTCGCGTGCTTATCTCGAGTGACAACGGAAGCAGTTTTTTCCCGGTATGGTCCGTATCTAACACCTCTCGGGAACACTGGACGGAAATACAGATTCCACTTGAATCGTTTTCCGGGCGGGACATCCTGATTCGGTTTGAGTATCTGACCGGTGAGTATTATCAGGATGGCGGAATATGGATCGATGAGGTACATTTGATTGACGTCACAGGAGCCGATTATCTCAAATACCCGGTGTATTACACGTTCCTGACCGATCTTGGAGAAGGGATCAACATCCTGGCGTATCAAGTCCGGGCTGGTGAGCAAATCCATCCTCACTCCGAACCGTTCATTATTGACGTTTCACCACCTGCAGCTCTGTCAAAGTAAACTCTTTTTGTTTGTGCATACCCAAGATGCTGTACATGGACTCCGTCAGCGCCTTCGCTTCGGCCGACGCCTTCGGCGTCACCGGCTTCCTCGATTCCTCCTCGCCGAAGATCTGATGGCCCCCGATACCCAAAAATCCAAAAATTAACCCAAAGACGATATACCTGTGTCTTATGGTTTCAACTCCCTTCCTGATCCCAAATTGCCGCTAAAAGTTTTGCTCTGCTTTTAATGGTAAATTATACCCTCGGCTACGATGGAGAACGAAGGAAAAATACGAATTCTAAAAATTCTCTCGCGCATGTTCAAATAGGACATTTGGCCCAACTTTCGCAGTTAAGGGTCGAATGTTGGGCTAAAAAAAGGGGTGGTGCGACTATGTAACTATTTGTTCGGAGGTCATGACTTTGGATTCGAAGATTCCGTCCGGTTCCGGGCTGGTTGTTTGTTAATGATATCGAAGGATAATGAAGCAATGCAATCTTGGCCAACTCTTCCTCATTATGGTATTATTTGCGGTGGTTTCAGAAGAGTTGCTGATTGTACGTAAGTCTTTGCAAATAAGCAAGGACGAAGTTTTTGGTAAAGACAGGGAGACATTGATGAAGAAGATTGTTGTCCTGGATGGCTATACACTAAACCCGGGAGATCTGACCTGGAAAGGCATGGAATCGCTGGGTAAGTGCACAGTTTACAACCGCACACCACCTGAAGAAGTCGTGCCGCGCGCTCAGGACTCTGAAATCGTATTAACAAATAAAACCGTATTATCCTCAGGTGTAATTAACCAGCTTCCAAAGCTGAGATATATCGGAGTATTAGCTACTGGTTATAATGTAGTAGATACCGAAACGGCCCATACCAGAAGCATCCCAGTGACTAACGTTCCCGCCTACGGCACACAGTCAGTGGCGCAAATGGTCTTCGCTCATCTTCTGAATCTTGCTCAACACGTTGCTCACCATGCAGAAACAGTAAAGTGTGGACGGTGGACTTCCAACCCTGATTTCTGCTATTGGGACATGCCTTTAATTGAATTGGCAGGATTGACTATGGGTATCATTGGGTTTGGAAGAATCGGCCGGGTCGTGGCAAACCTGGCTATGGCTTTCGGCATGAAAGTCATCGCTTATGATATTGTCACACCATCAAAAATGCCGGGGGGGTTCCCGGGAGAATGTCAGTTCGTAAAGATGGACGACATTTTTCGGATTAGTGATGTTATCAGTCTGCATTGCCCACTGACGCCTCAAACTAAGAATATCATCAACAAGGAGCGTTTGGAGAGGATGAAAAAGACCGCTTTTCTAATTAACACGAGTCGCGGGCCATTAGTAGATGAGCAAGCTTTAGCCCAGGCACTCAATAATGAGAGGATTGGCGGCGCCGGATTGGATGTGCTGTCCGGGGAGCCGCCCGAGAAGAACAATCCTCTTCTTAAGGCCAAAAACTGTTTCATAACACCTCACATCGCCTGGGCTACCCGCGCAGCACGAGAAAGATTACTGAAAATAGCCGTCGATAATGTAGCTTCATTCCTTGAGGGTACACCTCAGAATGTGGTCAACGGAGTAGAAGTAACCGCTTGATATTTAGAATTTAGGATAAGTAT
>DQCG01000588.1:2132-5806 GCA_003533825.1 Phycisphaerales bacterium | reverse complement strand
TGGATCGTGACAATACGATCCTCGGTATTGTCTCTTACGCATGGGGCGGCTTCGGAGCGGCGTTCGGGCCGCTGGTCTTGTTTGCCCTTTTCTCCCGCAGGACGAGCTGGCAGTCGGCCCTGGCCGGAATGGTAATCGGAACGGTCGTGCTGGTATTGTGGAAGCAGATCGGCTTGAGCGATAAAATGTACGAAATCGTCCCCGGCTTCGCCGCAAATTGCTTCATGATTCTTTTAGTCAATCTTCTCATCGGCCAAAAAGACGAAAGAGTCTTGCAGGAATTCGACGAAGTCGTAAACGAGATAAAAAGGTAGGGTGGGGCTCGCCCCACCATCATCGTTCGGTGGGCCAAGGCCCACCCTACAAAAACTGTCTCTGTGGAATAATTGTGATCGATAAACGGTAATAAAAAATCAAAGGAGACCACATGCATTACATCTTAGACGCTGTCCTTAAAAGCTTACTTATCATTGGATGTCTATTATCAAATCCTTGTATGGGAAAAGCTCAACAGGATAACAATGATCCTGTAAACATTATCTTCGATACGGATATGGGTTCGGATTGTGACGATGTGGGAGCGTTGGCGCTGCTGCATGCCTATGCCGATATGAACAAAGCCAGGATCATTGGCTGTGTTTACAGTTCCGGCAAGGTTCCTTATGGAGCTGCCGTCGTTGAGGCCATTAACATCTATTACGGCCGACCCGATATCCCGGTTGGTGCCTACTACGGTGACGATGTAGGAGATCCGGTCGACAAGATGAATGCAGAGAAGCTGGGAAAGGACAAAACACGCTTTGGCAATACTATCGTTTTTAACCGGGATGCGGAGGAATTAACTAGGCTCACTCGAAGACTGCTTGCCAATCAGCAAGACAACAGTGTAACCTACGTTACCGTGGGGCACACCAAGGGATTGTACGACCTTCTCGTTTCCGGGCCGGATTCTGTTTCTTCACTCGGTGGTACGGCATTAGTTAAGCGAAAGGTCAAACGATGGATTGCTATGGGAGCTTCAGGTGCAGATAACGAAAAAGGGCACTACGGCAGGGACTGGAATTTCTCTATGAATGGAACTGCTCCCTACACAAAATATCTGCTCGAGCATTTTCCCGAGCCGATGGTGTTTGTTACCTGCGGCACCAATGTTTTAACAGGCAAATCTCTGAAGGCAAAACCGGCCGATAACATCGTGCGTGCAGCCTATGAGGAATGGTTAGGGAACTACAATGGCAAAACACTGGACGACCAGAGGTCAAGCTGGGACTTAATTGCCGTTTATTATGCCGTTGAGGGACTCGGCGATTATCTGGTTTCTGCCGGAAATGGACACATCGAGTTTGATATAGAAAAGGGCTGCCGGTGGATAAAAACCAAAACTAAAACAAATCAGACACTAATAATCCAGAAACCGGGAACGAACAAAGGATTTTCCGATTATTTGAATCATATGATTGCACTTCCTCCAGGATCTCGCTGATAGAAAGCACTAATCCGTATTGGAAAGACTTATGTTATTAGAAGATTGCTTCACGGAGCCTGTCCCGAACGGAGCCGAATGGATTCGCATATACCGATGCTTATTAGCTGTATGATTTGAATCAGCCACAGTGGGGAATCACGGAGATTTTTCCGGAATTAATTGGACTTAAAAGCCGGCTTTGTCGTATAGTATGTATATAACATACGTATATCGTATGTCGCATAAAGTATGTCGGATAATGGATAACAGAAAACAGATGAAAACGGCTGAATAGTGGATGATAATTTATAATCTTGTGCCTGCGAAAACGGGTATAGTAAATCCGGCGGCTTATAGATCGACCTAATTTGAAAAAACAAACCCAATTTATGAAAGGATGAAATTAACGCAAAGTCAATCATAACAAAGGATTATATCAAATATAAGCAATCGGACACTTGGTGAAAACAAACCGAATCAAAGCCAATTTGACGGCGGTGTGAAATGGCGCAACACAAATCATAATATTTGTGTGCCATGTGCCCCCTAAAGCGTTTTAAGAAAATTCTTGCCCGGAGTGGAGATTGCATCGCCGCCCTTTTGGCCCTGCGGCCGATGGGTTAAACCGAGTGCCCGCAAGACTTTCAGTCTTTTGCCAACGGTTGCTCGCGGTAGGTTAAGTTCCGCTTCCAAATCGCCGAGCTTCCCGGCGAACTCGGCCGTATTCAGGTGCTTAAGAATCCTGACGTCAATCTCCTGCAATCTCGGCAGCCTCTTTTCTCCGCCGCACGATTCCAGCAGGCATACCAGATCGACGGCGGCGCTGTTTGTCGGCTCGAAACCTGTGCCGCCGAGTTCATAGTATATCGGATAGAATTTCGCCAGGTCGCGGCCGGCCAGATCCGAGTCGATCTCGCCCGTTAGAGCTTCGCGGACAAACGTGGGGCAGAGTTTTATCTGCTGTGCCAGCTCGACGAGTGTTCCGGTCTGCTGCTGCGGCTTTGGGCTGAACAGCCAGCATTCTAAATCAAATTCGAGAGCTCGTTCCGGATTTGCCTTTATCGCCTGACGGGTATTATCGGAATAGCCTTTTGTGTGTCTGCCCGCCTGGATTATCGCGGCCTGAATGTCGTCGTATGGATATTTGCCTTGCAGCCGTCGCTGCTCCGAATCAGGCACAGAATAAGTGCACGTCTCAGGGTCGTATCGAATCGGACCTTTACCGGCTTTTCGCTTCGTCGATCTAACTTGTTTGCCGGTGATAGCCATTTAAAACTTCAACAAAAGAACTTTAATTGTCTGGGAATCTATCAGAAACGATGCCCGATAGCAAGTAATACTTCCGCTCGTCTCGGCTAATCGACTGCAGGAAAATGACGATTAACACATGTTGTCGAGCTAATTCAAGGCAACGCTGATAAGCATGGGCTTCGTACTAAATACAGGATTTTGCTTGACGAGCAGGTGGCTAATCTGATATAAAAAAATTATCTGACTATATGGATTTTCATATTTTTGCAGGGAGGCGGCATCAAGTAAAAGTTGTCCGAGGTAATCATATTAGAGGGTGTAGCAAAGATTTGAACCATATTTGGCCATTTCTATTTTATTAATGAACTTTTACAAAATCTTGTTTTTATTCAGGAGGATTATTATGAGCAGGCAATCTATTTTTTTGATTTCAATCGTTTTAACGTCCGGCTTTTTCCTAACAGGCACAATTAGTGCAATTGATATAAGCGATCCTGCCCTTGTCGGATATTGGTCGCTCGACGAGGGATCAGGTACGACCACCACCGATCTATCCGTCAACGACTATAATGGCACACTTAATGGCGGTGCGTCCTGGACTGATGGTATCTATGGAGGCGCTTTGCATTTCAATGGGAACGATGCGTTCGTAGAGACCGGTCAGAGTATTCTCAATGGCCTGGAAGGATTCACATTGGCCGGCTGGGTCAGCGCGAACAACGTGAATGTTTACTCCAGCCTGTTCGGCCAGAACGACCTGGTTGAGTTCGGATTTATCGGCGGCAGTGAGCTCGGGACCTGGCTGCTGGGCAATAACTGGGTGCTTGTTTCCGCAAGCTATCCTTTTGACTATCCTTCCTGGCACCACGTGGCTTTAACAGGTGATGCTTCAGGAGTTGTAATCTACATCGACGGCCAGGTGGCGGCAAGCGATCCGGGAGCCGTATCGAGCGGCAGC
>DQCG01000588.1:0-2007 GCA_003533825.1 Phycisphaerales bacterium | reverse complement strand
ATGAGTCCTGATCCGGCCGACGGCGCAATACATGCCGGGACATGGGCGACGCTTTCCTGGCGGCCGGGAGATTTCGCTCTTTCTCACGATGTGTATATAGGAGAAAATTTCGCCGATGTGTTCAACGGCACGGGCGATACGTTACAAGGCCACTATACCGATGAGTTTTTTGTTGTCGGTTTTCCCGGATTTCCTTATCCGGACGGCCTGGTTCCCGGCACAACTTACTACTGGAGAATCGACGAGGTAAACGATGCCGATCCGAACAGTCCATGGAGGGGACCCGTCTGGAGCTTCTGGGTGCCCGCTAAGAAGGCTTATGATCTGAGCCCGGCCGATGGAACGATGTTTGTCGATCCCGATGTGACACTTACATGGTCGGCTGGTTTCGGTTCGGTGCTACATACAGTGTACTTCGGCGAGGATTTTGACACTGTAAGCAACGCTACCGGCGGTAGTCCACGGGGAGTCGTCGGATACAACCCGGGCCCTCTTGAAATGAACAAAACCTACTACTGGCGGGTCGATGAGTTCGACGGCGATAATACATATAAAGGCGACGTCCTGAGCTTTACCACAACTATACCGGGCTTGGGTGAAATCGTAATGGAGCGATGGGACAATATCCCCGGGGATGATTTACCTTCACTCACCGGTTCCTCGAATTACCCGAATAACCCTGATGTAACCGAGAATTTAACATCATTTTCCTCGGATCTGGACCTCGATAATTACGGCGGCCGGATTCATGGCTGGCTATACGCGCCGGGCACAGGTGACTATACGTTCTGGCTCTGCGCCGACAACCAGGGCGAATTATGGCTCAGTACCGATGATGATTCGACGAACGTCAGGCTTATTGCCCTTGAGAGCAACTGGGCGGGTCCGAACACATGGGGAACCGGTGAAGAGCAGTCCGACCCGATCCCGCTTGTGGCCGGCAACAAGTACTATATCATGGCTCTCTGGAAAGAAGGCTCCGGCGGTGACCAGTGCCAGGTGGCCTGGCAAGGGCCCGGCATCCCGAATCTCACGATCATCCCTGGCGATAATCTATCGGCGTACGAACCGTTGAATGCTTTTGGTGCAAAGCCGACAAACGGTGCTGCCGGCGTGACGCAGACGCCCGTTCTCGAATGGAAGCCGGGCTTGCAGGCCGTTTCGCATGAAGTGTACTTCGGAACGAACGAAGAAGCAGTAAGGAATACAGCCAAAACCTCGCCGGAGTATAAAGGCACCAAGTCGCTCGGTGACGAAAGCTATGATCCCGGCAAACTTAACTGGGAAGCCGTTTACTACTGGCGTATTGATGAGGTTAATGTCACTAATCCGGACAGTCCCTGGATAGGCAACGTCTGGAGCTTTACAACCGCTGACTTTTTGATCATAGACGATTTTGAGAGCTACGATGCCGGCGACAACCAGATATGGTACTCATGGCACGATGGGCTTGGATATGGTGTGCCGGGAGTTGATCCATACTTTGCCGGCAACGGAACCGGTGCTGCTGTAGGCGATGATACAACACCGACTTATACCGAGCAAAATATTGTCTATGGCGGCAGTCAATCCATGCCGTACTGGTACAACAACAATAAACAGGGCTATGCTTATTACTCGGAGGCTGAGAAGCAGTTAACTGCTTGCCGTGACTGGACCGAGCAGGGTGTCGCCGAATTATCGCTGTGGTTCAGAGGCTATGCGGCGTCCGTCGGCAGCTTCACAGAAGGCCCCGCCGGCACCTATACGATAACGGGCTCCGGCGCGGATATCTGGGCGGTCGATGGCGTGGAAGCTGACGAGTTCCACTACGCCTTCAAGACATTGAGCGGTACCGGCTCGATTGCAGCGAGAGTCGAGAGCGTAAGCGATACGGACACCTGGGCCAAGGCCGGAGTGATGATTCGCGAGTCGCTTGATCCGGACTCGGCGCACGCTATGACGGTCGTTACTCCCGGTTCGGGCGTTTCCTTCCAGCGACGTCCCGGCACCGGCCAAACCAGCATC
>DQCG01000394.1:4091-9597 GCA_003533825.1 Phycisphaerales bacterium | reverse complement strand
ACGGAAGTGTCTTGAAAGCTGTGCCACCGTCTGCTGCAGCGATATGGGGTCCGGCGTGTTCTCGAATGCGAACCTGGGCACGCCGATCACGAGGTGAGCTTTGACGTCCTCGACGTCCGCCAACTCGTTGATAATGGTCGCCTGGAGTTTGACGGTGGCGTTGCCTTTACCGTCGATATCGATTCGATAGTTTGGAATCCAGCGGATGCCCCGCTGGACATAGACCATACCTACCTCGGCAGTCTGTGCGGGCCTGCGTTTGCCCCAGTCGAGCTTGAGGGTCATCATATCCCGGAATTGCTCGCCGGCCAGTTGCAGCCTGGGCTCATCGAGAAAAGTCACTTCCTGAATCCGGTTTATAGGAACCGCTTTGACGCCGCCTTCGAATTTCAGCAGAACGATACTGCCTCGCTCCGGCAGCTTTTCCGGGCTTCCCGGAGGCTCGGCATTGCCGAGCTCTTCGGTGCTTCGGGTCGGAATCCCAAGAATGGTAGTCTCGTAGGCGGCCAGTCCCGCCTCGGTAATGCGAACCTTGGCTCCGACGTTTCCCTCGATTAGTTCGGGAATGGTCAGGGCGGTTCTTTTGACCGGGACGACGCGTTTATGGGAGACGACGCCCGTGAGTTTGGCATTGGCATCCGCCGAATAGGCCCAGAACGTTCCGATGATCGGCCTGGGCAGGTAATCGATGGTGACATTGCCGTCGGTGCCGGCCGGCATCTTTCCCTCGTGCAGAACGAAGGCATGACCATCCTTGAAGATGGTAATCTCCTTGACGGGCATTCTTGCCGGCGCTCCTTCAGCAACATTCGCCGCCGCATCTTTCGGAATGAAAAACGTCATACAGATTCCGAGAAGAGATACGAATCCTTGCAGCCATTTTTGATTCTTGCTTACCGACTTCATTTCGTTTCCTCCTTATAAAAAAGGTTTTGAATGTATTCTTGAGCTATTTAAATTATACGATAGTTACGGTTGAGAGATGGGTAAAATGGACGTAAAATAGCAGCTACGCTTTTTTACAAAACATTTACAAAACATCGGCGCCGATATAGCCTATAATATACATAGGAGCAAATGTGACTATGGAAGAAAAAGTATCCATATTAGTAGTCGAAGACGAAGAGAAAATCCGAACGGCTCTTAAGGATTTTCTTGAGTTTCACAACTTTGAAGTGGCCGAAGCCGCCGACGGGCTCGATGCGGAGCGTGCGGCGGCCGGGAAGCGGTTCGATTTGATTTTGCTCGATTTGATGCTGCCGAAAATCAGCGGCGAACAACTCTGTGCCAAATGGCGTCACGATGGTCTGCAAACTCCCGTCATAATGCTGACAGCCAAAGGTCAGGAAAAAGAGAAAGTTGCCGGCCTGAATCTTGGCGCCGACGATTATATCACCAAGCCGTTCTCTCTCGAAGAACTGCTGGCGCGGATAAACGCGGTTCTTCGCCGCACAGATCCAGAACGCGCCGTCGGGCAGACGTTTCGTTTCGCGGACTGGGACGTCGATATTGCCGGCCTGAAAACAAAACGCTCAGAAGACGAAATAGAAATTACCAGGCGCGAAGCGGCAATAATACAGTTCTTCGCCGCCAATCCGAACCGCGTCATCGGCAGGGAAGAGCTGTACAAGGAAGTCTGGGAAGAGACGATGAGCGAACTGGGCACAAGGACCGTGGATATGCACATTGCCAAGCTCAGAGTCAAGATTGAGCGAGACGCCGCAGATCCGCAAATCATAAAAACCGTCCGCGGCGCAGGCTACAAATACGAAAGCGACGGATAGCAAATGTATAAACGGCTTATCATATTATCGGTGATAATTCTTGCGGCCCTGTGTGGCCTGACCTGGATGGGATATCATTCCATTCGGATACGGGCCCAGGGACTTCAAGGCGCGCGACTCGGCGAGTTTGCCGCCGTAGCCGAACAAATCAGGCAGGATGTCACGCGCAAGCTCGATGAGTTCATGCAGACTGAACAGAACCGGCCGTACACCGATTATCAATATTACTATGTGCCGGAGAATGTAGCTCCCGGTCAGCAGCAAATGCCCGTCCTGCGCAGCCCTCTGGCCGGCCGTCTGGAACAGGGGCTGGCATACGGCAATTTCCAAATCGAGCCTGACGGCGGCGTCATCACGCCAAACGACAACGTAGATCAAAGGCAGGATCTGGCCGAATCCGACAAGGATCTGTATGCAAAGGCCGGTTTGAACAGGAAAAATATTGAGGACAACCTGTTACCAGCGATGCGCGGAACCGTACCCGGTTCCCTTAAAATGAATCTTTATAGTCAAGGCGGTATTGCGCCGCCTGCCGAATCGGAAACAGTCCAGCCCGGCCGGTTATCCAAAGAAACATCTCAGAAAAGCAAATCGTCTCAAAACTACCCCATCGAGTCACTGCAAAGCAAAGATCTAAAGACTCAGGTATATCGGCAAAGACGTGAGGTTTTCGAGCAGAATGTTCTTTCGAACACGGCCGCTCAGCCACAACAGCAACAAGCTCAGCAAACAGAAGCACAGATCGAGCAGGCGGGCGGTCCAGACCGGCAGCAGGCAGCGAGCATTAACGAAAGTCAGACGGAAACGGTGCAGGTCCGTATCGAGCCGTTCTTCCCGGTGGTTGTACCCGGCGGGCAAACGAGCGGAGATCCCGCTTTACAACAGGCCGAATCTATCTTCGGCGGGCAGGTGTTTTTGCTGAGGCACGTTCAAATCGAAGACAGACATTTACTTCAGGGTTTTCAGCTCAATGAAACAAAACTCGTCGAGCAGATAGAAGAGTCCGCATCGCGATTCATGCGCGAGGGCATGAGTTTCGAATTATCGCCGGGAGCAAATACCCGCGATCCCCAAGGGACCTACGCCGCCATTCTGAATTTCGGCTTTGGCGATTTGGTTTTGAACCTTAAAGAAATCGATCCCGGCTGGATCGGCAAGGAAATCCGCCATCTTCGAATCTGGTATTTCAGTATAATTGCGATTGTGCTTTTGGCCGTCACTCTTGGTCTGGCGAGCCTGTGGCGCAACGCTACGGCACAAATCAGGCTGACACAGAAAAAGGATGATTTTATATCGGCCGTCTCACACGAGCTGAGAACGCCGCTGACTTCCATACGCATGTACTCGGAGATGCTGGAGAAGAACTGGGTCAAATCGCAGGACAAGGCCGCCGAGTATTACACGAATATGCGGCAGGAGAGCGAGCGGCTCAGCCGGCTTATAGAGAACGTGCTGGACTTCTCGCGTATCCAGAGGGGACGCAAGAAATACGCCTTCAATGCAGGTGACATCAACAAGAGCGTCGCGGACGTGGTCGAGATGATGAGACCGTATGCCCTGCTGAAGGGTTTTTCGATACGGACCGAGCCGGCGCCAATCGAGCAGGCGACTTTCGACGCCGACGCCGTGACGCAGATTATTGTGAACCTGCTGGACAATGCAATCAAATACGCCCGCGGCGCCGAGGATAAAACGATTATCGTCCGGACCAAAACCGACGGGAAATTCACTTTAATCGAAGTCGAGGATCACGGTCCCGGGATTCCGCACCGGCAGCGAAACAAGATATTCGGGCAGTTCTATCGCCCGGCGGCAGAGGCAACCCGCGAGACCACGGGAACAGGTCTGGGTCTTGCCCTGGTGAAAAAATTCGCCGAGGCACACAACGGCTTCGTGGAAATCATCAGCGCAAAACCCACCGGCGCAATATTCAGGGTGGCCCTGGCGACTCAAACATAGCTCTTTTATATGTGTTTAACCGGGAATCTGTCATTCTCAACCATCCCCAAAGCCTGCGGCTTTGAGGCTGCCACTCCTTTTCCAACAATTCTATCGCGTGGCAGCCTCATCCCGATTGTCGTTATTGGGATGGGGATGGCTTTTCGGATTCCCATTTTGTATTTTTTTTGCACCTGTGCCAAAATGGAATCCCCCCAACCATAAAATTTTACATAGTTTAGGAAAAATCTTTAAAAAATTTGAACCTTTTGGTCGGTTCGGCTGCTTAACGTATTAGAGCAACGATTTTCGTAGGTCGTCGCTCGAAATACGATATGCGAAATACGAAATACGAGATATGACCGAAAGACAAGAACATTTTGATGAGGATTTGGATTTGAGGGTTCCTTCGAAGCTCTCGGCTGACATGAAAGCTATTTTTCAGCCGCAGGTTGGAGTGCCGCCCGAGGTGGACCGGGCCGTTATGGATGGGATTCATAAGCATTTCGCACCGCTACAATCCGGCACAGGAAGACGCCTGCGAATCCACTGGGTATGGCGGATTGCCGCCGCGGCTGCGGTTATCATTCTTGCCTTCAGTTTGGACCTATCAAAGCAGGGCGGGCCGACAACAGATCGCTTTTCAGCCAGCGAAACACAGGTTGTCGATATCGACCGAAACGGCCGGGTGGACATTCTCGATGCTTTCAAATTAGCCCGGCACATCGAAACCGCCGGCCCTGTTGAAACCGAGTGGGACATTAACGGCGACGGCCTGATCGATCGCAGCGATGTGGATGTGGTCGCTCTCGCAGCCGTACGCCTGGATAAGGGAGTTTTATAATGAATAAAATAATGCCAATCATTCTAACTAGCATTTATTTGATAGTTCCCGTCCTGGCGCAGCAGTCGGAGCAGGATTATTCGACCGCTCAGTCCGGCGTGCGTTTCGCCCCGCTGCACATATATGTCGATTCCGACAACAGGAATCTTGCGGCATATCAGTTCGAGTTGAAAGCTGCCNNTTTTATAATGAAAAAGTGTATGATAATAAGCTCTGTTTTTACTAGTGTGTTGATTGCCCTTCTAAGCACTGATATAGGACGGGCCGGTCGAGTTATCCCTCCAAAGGTTCGCTTTGCCCCATTGCACATATACCTCGATTCGGAAAATCAAATGCTGGCCGCCTACCAGTTTGAGCTTAATGCCATTAAAGGGCAAGTCAAAATCGTTGGTGTAGAAGGTGGAGAACATAAGGCATTTCGAGAAGCTCCTTATTATGATCCCGAGGCCTTAGCGAAAGACAGGATTATCATCGCTGCTTTCAATACCGGCAAAGCCCTTCCTAAAGGCCGAACACGAGTTGCCACTCTGCATCTACAAATCATCAGTAACATTGAGCCTGAATATGAACTCAAGCTTATTGTTTCTGCTGATGCAAACGGCAGAGAACTATCCGCGAAGCTTGACCTGGAAAAAGGAGAAAGAAAATGAAGAGAAAACTCATGTTATTTGCAGTCGCTTTTATTGTAGCCCTTCTATTGTCTGCGTTGCTCGTGCCTCACCTTAGCAAAAGTTCCAGAATGGCTCAGAACACCAGTAATCGTCGGGTAGGCTCGGGCAGATACGGTGGTTACGGCGGTGGAGGTGGAGTAGCACCTCCGGCAAGCAACTTGTCACGAGCATCAAGTCAGGAAAGCATTGGCGCAGAAAGAGTAGCCACCTATGGATGGAGAGATCGTGATGGTAACAGGTATGGAGGCGGCATGGGCGGCATGGGTGGA
>DQCG01000394.1:0-4065 GCA_003533825.1 Phycisphaerales bacterium | reverse complement strand
CCATGTATCTTGTCACACCAAGCCAACGCGCGCCGGAAAGACGAATACCTGCCGAATTGCTCAATGTCACGGCCGATGAGATTTGGGTGATAGCCAAAGCCGAAACGCAGGCTGTCCCCCCTAGCGAGGATACGCCCGGCTGCGGTGCTATGCTGGCTAAGCTGCCCGAAGAGGAAAAGGAAATCCCCCTGCCGCTCAAGCATACCGATGTGAAAGGGCAAATCAGCGGCTATATAGCAACCGTTGATGTCACCCAGCAGTTTCATAACCCGTACGATGAAAAGATCGAGGCGGTATATGTATTTCCGCTGCCGCAGAATGCGGCGATTAACGAATTCATTATGACAATCGGCGAACGACGCATCCGCGGCATAATCCGCGAACGCAAAGAGGCCGAGGAGATTTATCGGCAGGCAAAAAGCCAGGGACACGTCGCTTCGCTTCTTACCCAGGAACGGCCCAATATCTTCACTCAGAAGGTCGCCAACATAGAGCCGGGCAAGAAAATCGACGTCAATATCAAATACTTTAACACCCTGGCCTATGTGGATGGCTGGTACGAATTTGTTTTTCCAATGGTGGTCGGGCCGCGATTCAACCCTCCCGGATATACCGATGGAGTCGGCGCCGTAGCACGCGGCAAAGCCGGCATCTCGGGCCAGAAAACCGATGTCCAGTACCTCAAACCTTCCGAGCGCAGCGGGCATGATATTTCGCTGGCCGTAGATATCGACGCCGGCGTGACAATCGAGCAACTCGTGTGCACCAGCCACGTGATAAACAACAGCTCTCCGGCACGCGAAAAGCGGACCGTCAAGCTCAGCAGTCTCGACAGTATCCCGAACAAGGACTTTGTGCTCCGCTATAAAGTCGCGGGTAGAACCGTAAAGTCGGCCCTGGTGACACACCGCGATGAAAGGGGCGGATTTTTCACACTCATGCTGTACCCGCCGGAAAATCTTTCGTATCTGAAACGTGCCCCGATGGAAATGATTTTTGTGCTCGACTGCTCCGGCAGCATGAACGGCAAACCCATCGCCAAGACCAAGCAGGCGATTACAAGGGCTCTCAAAAAGCTGCAACCCGGTGACACTTTCCAGATTATCCGCTTTTCAAATAACGCCTCTCAGCTCGGGCCGAATCCCGTGCCGGCAACGCCTGAGAATATCCGCAGAGCACTTGCCTACGTTGATTCGCTTCGCGGCAGCGGCGGCACTATGATGATCGAGGGTATCAAGGCGGCCCTGGACTTCGCGCACGATCCGCAGCGATTTCGCCTAGTCTCGTTTATGACCGACGGCTATATCGGAAACGAAGTCGAAATCCTCGCCGCAATTGCCCAGCGGCTCGGCGCCAGCAGAATCTTCAGCTTCGGCGTCGGTTCCTCCGTCAACCGATACCTGCTCGACCGGATGGCCAAGCTCGGCAAAGGCGCCGTCGCTTATATCGGCCTGGACGACAGCGCCGCAGAAATCGTCGATGATTTCTACGACCGCATCAGTCACCCGGCCCTGGCGGATGTCACTATCGACTGGGGCAGTATGCAGGTAACGGATATGTTCCCCGGCCGGATACCCGACCTTTTCGTCGGCCGGCCCATAATCCTTACCGGCAGATTCAAAGGCAACAGCAGCACGACCATTCACGTCAAAGGCAAAGTCGGCGATATGACTCAGGACATCCCGATCGCTGTTGACCTTAAAGATTCCGCCACTCATCAGGGTATCGCCTGCGTCTGGGCGCGGAAAAAGATTGAGACGCTGGGCAGCCGGGCGACATACGATACCAATCCGGACCTGCCCGGCGAGATTAAGCAGGTGGCTCTCGAATACGGCCTGATGTCGGCATACACCGCCTTTATCGCCGTAGATTCTTCCCGGAAGACCGCGGGCGACCACGGCATTACCGTTGCGGTCCCCGTCCCCGTGCCCGACGGCGTACGGTACGATACGACCGTCCAGAACTAAACGTTCGTCCACGACAGACTATCTCACTATGTGATTCCGGCTGTTATCTTTTGACGACGGCCGGTTTTGCCAATCGTACAATACCAAGCTTGACGCCGCCCCGGCAGGCAGAGACGAGAGCCGGTCAGGGCATCAGAGCCAACTCTTCAAAATCGGTGTTTATAAAGAAAGGAACGGGGATATTTCTATGATTTTGTAGTTGACACCAAGACTCCAGGCTGGGGAAAAATGTATTGCCGCCTCCGCTGGAATGACAGTGCGGCGTAAAAACTAATTCCAATTGGGATTAGAGCAATTTTCGGTAAAAAAAGGTTGCATCTTTCGGGCGGTTCGGATACAATACATAATAATAGAGGTTCGTGTCGAGGGCATCCAGCCCTCGGATCGCGGGCGAGATGTCCGCAACACACCTATAAGAACGTTGAAAGCCGCATTGTCGGCTTGTTGGAGGTATGTGATTATGGCAGGAATGTTCTATTCCTTACAGGAAGCCGCGGAAAAACTCAATAAGAACGAGGAGCAGCTCAAAGAAATCGTCCAGGAAGGCAGGTTGCGTGAGTTTCGCGATGGCCCGAATTTACTGTTCAAAGTCGAGGAAGTCGAGGCCTTAATGTCGGAGCCGGACGTTATAGGACCCGAAGAGGTTCCGGAAGCAAAAGTTCTGGAGCCCGAAGTTCCAACAGAAGTTCCCGAACCTGAAGTTCCGGCAGAAGAAGAGCCAAAACCGGAAGAAGCGGCAGAGGAATTGCCGGAAGCCGAAGCATTAGAGCTTGAGACCCCGTCGGCAGAAGATCTGGAAGCGGAATTGCTGGAACCGGAAGCGGAGATACCAGAACTCGAAGTGCCTGAAGAAGAAATTCCCGAGCTGGAAGCACTGGAGGCGGAAACGCCGGAGCCCGAAGTCCCGGAAGCGGAGGTCGCAGAACCTGAAGCTCTGGAACCGGAAGTTCCTGAACTGGAAGAACCGGCAGAGGAAGTTCCCGCAGCCGAGGCGCCGGCGCCGGAGGTACCGAAACCGTCGGAATCTGCGGCCGACAGCGATGAAATTCTGCTGGCGCCTGAAACAGGGGCTCCGCTTATGTCGAGCGATCTGACGGATGCTGACACGGCGTTGACCGGGCTGGGAACCAGCGTTCTTGGTGAAACAGACCAGGATTACGCGATTACAGATGACACCATGGCCGAGACGGCGATTCCGACCGGCGCAGGCGGGACGACGCCTGAAGTGCCGTTGGAAGAGATCGAGGGAGACGTGAACCTGGATACTTTCGGCAGCGGCTCCGGATTGCTCGACCTTTCGCTGCAGGCTGATGACACTTCGTTAGGCGGCATTCTCGATGAGATATACACGGCTGAGGATGAAGCCAAGGAGTTGGTAGAAGCTGAAGGTGACTCGGCAGCAGCGGTGGCCGCCGAGGCAGATCAAATGATCTCCGAAGACGAGATTGTTGCTCCCCAAGCTGCTCCTGAAATGGCGGCATTGGCCCGGCCGATGATAGAAATGGCACCGGATGCACAAAGTAATACTCTTGGAATGCTGCTGTTTCTGCCGCTGGCGGTTGTTATTTACACTACCGTAGTGGCCGTGGCCGGTCTAAGGGGTGTAATGCCTTCGATTCTGGGCTCTATACAGGCCTTCATCTGGTATATCATGGGTGGTGCTGCCGTCGTGGCGGGTCTGGTAGTCGTAGCCGCTTTCATGTTTACCGGCGAGCGCGGTACGGCTGCTCCAAAGGAAAAGAAGGCCAAAAAGGCCAAAGTCAAAAAGGAAAAAAAGCCCAAAGAGCCAAAGAAGCCGAAAAAGGAAAAGAAGGCCAAAAAGCCTAAAAAAGCAAAGAAAGGTTTTCTTAGACTTAAGTAGAAGCAACGATTTGGCTTTGAGTGGTGCGTTTTCTTCTTAGCTTTTTATGCCCAGAATATCCGCCATCGAATATGTGGCCGGCTTTTTCCCGACAAGCCATTTTGCCGCTCTCAATGCACCACGTACGAACGTATCTCTGTTGTTGGCGGTATGATTGAGAGTGACCGTCTCTCCGAGCGTGCCGAAAATTATCGAATGAACGCCGGTGATATCGCCTGCGCGGACCGCGTGCATGCC
>DQCG01000206.1:8024-9058 GCA_003533825.1 Phycisphaerales bacterium | reverse complement strand
TGATTAGTTTGTTATCTTCTATAGGGTCTTTTAACTGTACTTAGATTGGCGTTCGATGTATCGCGGAAAGGAAGGTAACGACAAGTGGATAATTACAGACAAAAGCCTGATATTTTGACTTATGCGGCGGGGAAAGGATGGGTTTATGCCCTGATTTTGTTTGCGGCCGCAGTTTTTTTGCCTGGAATCTGCAATACAGGTTTTGCAGGTGATCTCCATGTGTGGGAAAAGGTGGAGATTACCCTTCATGCCGAGAAACATTATAATAATCCATACACGGAAGTGGAAGTCTGGGTCGATCTGGAAGGGCCGGGATTCGAGAAGCGATGCTGCGGATTCTGGGATGGTGACGATGTTTTTCGGGTGCGTGTGCTTGCGGTTGCTCCGGGTTTGTGGAGATGGAACAGCGGTTCCAATCAAGCCGATCCGGGCCTTAACGGAAAGAGTGGCGAATTTACTGCTGTAGCCTGGCCCGAAGCCGAAAAAAAGCCAAATCCCTGCCGGCGTGGTATGATCCGGTCATCTGCAAACGGCCACGCGTTCGAGTATGCCGACGGGACGCCGTATTTCCTTCTGGGCGATACATGGTGGTCGGTGCCGACCTTTCGCTACAGATGGAATAATGATAACAAGCAACGCCCGATTGGTCCGAATGCCGGCTTCAAGGATTACGTGAGGTTTCGGCGAAAGCAGCAGTATAATTGCATTGCCATGATTGCGGCATTTCCAAACTGGTCAAATGACGACAAGTCGGCTACACTGAAGATGCCCGACGAAACGGTGCTGCGTTCGGCGTGGAAGCAGGCCGGGACCGAAAGTGCAAAGGACATGCATGACGAAGATGGAAATCGTGCGTTTCTTTTTCCGGGCAAAATCCCCGGTTACGAGAAGTACTTTCCCGACGTCGACCGGATCAATCCGAAATACTTCCGGAATATGGACAGGAAAATCGATTATCTCAACAGCCAGGGCTTTGTTCCGTTTATTGAGGTCTCCCGGCGTGATATCGGGCAGGGCTGGAAGAAATATTACCA
>DQCG01000206.1:0-7957 GCA_003533825.1 Phycisphaerales bacterium | reverse complement strand
CTGTTCAGCCCGATCCATCTTGACTGGACCGGTTCGACCATCCCGGCCGAGCAGTGGAACCTGGCGGCCAACCGGGTCATCGAGAAGTATGGGCATCCGCCCTTCGGGACACTGGCCGGGACTAACTCGAATCCTTCGACGCTGCGTAACTTCGGCCACACGGATAAGGCCAAATGGCTTACGTTTCATCAGATAGGCAACAGGCGTACCCACGACCTGTATCCGTTCCTGACCGAGATATTCAATGCCTCGCCGCCCGTGCCCGGTATCAACGGAGAACCTTATTACGCCGGAATGGAGGGCGCGGCCGGCGACACGGAGACGTCCGCTCTGTATTGCCGTTCCGCGATGTACGGCAGCGTTTTATCCGGCGGATTGGGAGGACACATATACGGTGCCGGTGGATGGGACGGCGGAATGTGGGGCGGAAACGTCGAAGATACCGCGGAGAATCATATCTGGGACGTCATCAAATGGCGATCCACAGACCAGATGCGGCACCTGCGAACCTTCATTCTGTCCGAAGACGGCAGGTACCGGGACCTCGTTCCCAGCGCAAATTTAATCAAGCCGAACAGATCGGGCAAAGCCAAGTCTTGCATCGGATGGTCTTATTGTGCCCGCACAGCAGAGAAGGATTTCTTCGTTCTGTACTTCGAGAAAGACTGCCCTAAAGCAGATTTGTCTGGGGCAATGTTCAAAGGTAAGTACATTGTCGAATGGTACAATCCGCGGACCGGTATTTGGAGAGACGAGGGTATTTTAAGTGCAAATTCCGCCGGCGTAATTGACCTGCCGAATTTTCCAGGCAATTTTACAAAGTCCCGCAATGACTGGGCAATGAAGCTTACATTGAAAGACGCTCGATGAGCTAAAGAGTTTGCGATGCCGGGTGCAGGCCGGTGGTGTGGATGGATTACTTTTTCACCCACTTCAACTTGGCGATTTGGATGCCTTCCAGGCTTGGCATCAGGGAGGCGATGTAGTACCGGCCATCAAGCAGGATGATCTCCGGAGCCGCCACTGGCAGCGTGGCAACCTCGAAACGATTATCATTGATACCATAGTGGAGTGCATCGGAAGAACTAAAAACGGTTGCATGTTGACGCCGTCCGTACCTTTGCGTGTTAAACAGATAGTAACGTTTTGGCTCGGGAAGATAGATGACGTGTGGGCATTCGGCGCAGTATGGCCCCTTGCCATAGACACTTCCTTCAGCAACAATTTTTGACGAACCCCAGTTTTGCAAATCGGTAGAGATTCGGCAGTAGTTCACACCGCGATGATTCGTAGCCGGAGATCGCATCGAGTGTGCTGTGTAGTAACAGTGGTACCGATTGCCAACTTTCAGGACCATCGGATCGCGGGCGTGTTCTCCATCTCCTTCGTTGAACATTCCCGTCTTGCCGTTGGCTTGAATAACGCGGGTAAAGTTCTTGCCGTCTTTGCTTGTGGCGTGGCAAATATTCACCCAGTCGCCGTAGAACATGTGGTATGTGTTGCCGGCTTTTACTACGTGCGGTGCCTGGAGCCCGCCGGGCGTTTCCCCCAGTGAAGGGTCGGCTTCCATAGCTATGCCCATCGGCTTCCAATCGGTGTCTGTCAGGTTTTGCCCCTCCCAGCGATAGAAGAACCGGGTCTTGCCGTTTTTGCCCCCGGCTGTCGTACCGCGAATGCAGGACCATAGCTGCCACGTGCCGTCCACCGCCTGCCAGACGGCGAAATCTACAGGCTCCTGCCTTTCGGTTGCATATTTGTGGTCTCTCGGATTACCCGCGACCTGCCACCAGCCACCTTCGATTTGCGGTGCCAGGATCAAACCGGATGCGTTGCTCGTTTGCGCAACTATGCCCAGGACAAAAACGGATATTAGTATTATCGATATATTTTTCATAACTTGCTCTCCAAATCCCCAGAATAACAATTCAATCAGATTTTCGCTACAAAAAAAACACCCCCAACGGGTTCGGGGGTGCCACCGGAGGTTCTTTAATAAGCACATTTTCCGCTATTGCAGGTTTATCGAGCCGCTGCTGGTTTTAAGTTTAATATCTCCGTCCGACATATCGGTGCAGGTTATAGAGCCGTAGGAAGTCGTTAATTGCGTCGGGCCTTTAATAATCTCGGCGGTAATCGAACCACTGCTGGATTTGACTGTAATTTTGTCACCTGTGATGTTCCTGCATTTGACGGAGCCGTAGGATGTATTCAAGTCGGTCGAGCCTTCGATATTCTCCGCGGTAATCGAGCCGCTGCTGGTTTTGCCGTTGGTGTTTCCATTGATATTGGTCAGCTTAATCGCACCGTACGAGCTGGCGCATTCGATGTTCGTCTGTTTAGGAACAACGATGTCATAGCTTATACTTACCGAACGTCTGTTCTTATTAGGCGGTTTTTCGGCCCTGATCGTTAGCGTGTTGCCGGTCGTTTCGAGTTTTATTTCCACCTTCTCGGCCAATTCACGGGCCTCCTCTTCCGTGAGAGCTCTGCCGCAGATATTAGCGATGACGCTGCAATCGGTTGTTTCTGCACCGGTAATTGTGATTGAACCCAGGCTGGTTTCAGCAACGAGGGTCGATCTGGCGGCAAGGGGTGCCTGCCGCTGGACAGTTATCTCGTGTTTGGCCTGCCCCCAGCCGCCTATTTGAATATCGCAGCCGAAGGCAATCAACAGCGGGCAGAGGTAAAAGCCCAGAGCTAAGATTTTGCAATATTTTTTCCTCATTTTTTTGTCCTTTCGATTTCTGCCGGATTATTATGTTCTTACTATGCTGTTTTGTTTTTCAAGCTGCAGTTTGCCCGCCGCTTCTCTCATCTATTTGCGACGGAAGGGCTCCTTAAGGCGCTTCTGCACCCACTGTCGGTTGAGCCTGATCCCATATTGATCGTGCCTCATATCGAGACTGGCCGATTTTCCTAAAGCGTCATTGTAGCTTTTCAATGCCTCGTCCCTCTGTTTGAGTAAGTCCAGGAGATGTCCCTGCCATACGAGAGCTGCGCAAGCCCGAGACGGATCGTCCTGTGCATGGGTTTGCGTTTTCCTGAATGCCTCCAGAGCTTGCTCGTAGTACTTTCCATCGTACAGCGTCATTCCGAGCTTGAACCACCGGCCCGGGTCTGACATCTTGCTATCCTGGGTCTTATTGAAGACCTCCAGAGCCTTCTCGCCCGCGCCGACCCAGGGGAGGTCTTGTATGGCTTTGGCAAGCTCCTGTTCACCGGCTGACGGCGGGGGAACGACCATAGGCAGGGCCTGATCAGGATCGAGTCGAACTTCCTTCAGTGCCGATTGACTCTCGAAACGGATCGTGTCAATATCGCGGAGGCGATTCGTAAAGGTTCGCTGTGTGGTGCCATCTTCAAAATATGCTACCACCGGCACGGGCATCTTCAAGCTGCCGAGGCACTGAATCTCTATCTCAGAGATGTAAGTGCCGACCGTCTGTTCACATTTCTTTGAAACGATTTCGTACGAAAGATACTTGTTGGAGTTGACCCACTGCTCGAAAAAGCATCCCAGGTCTTGTCCGCTTTCCTGTTCGCATACGGCTCGGAACTCATGCACGCCGAGCCTTCGTCCGGAAAACTCTTTCAGGCATCGACGGTAGATGCGGTCAAACAGAGTGTCTCCCAGGATGCAATCGAGGGCACTGATGATGCTGAAGCCTTTGCCGTGAGTCACGATATTGTTAAAATCGAATTTGATATTAGACCGCTGCTCTTGTGATATATTGACGGTCGTGTCATGCCCATCTCGTACGCCCTTGACATACCTGGCCATGAGCTCCCGGTGCTTTTGCTTGCCCAAACCTCTCGCGCGGCAGTACTCTCTGTCGGCATAAATCCCCAGCCCGATCCACAACCAGCCGGGCTCGTCTTTTTCCATAACGTACCTGCTCCAGTATTGATGGCCGATCTCGTGGGCGGTAATCCAGCGCCAGTGTAGCTCCGGTTTCTCCGCCATCCGGCTCATGCCGTGGATGACTACGATGTTGGTAGCCGCTGGATAGCCACCAGCCGGCCGGTCCATTCCAGGAATGATTGTCAGGATGCGATAGGGATAGAATCCGAGCCATTCACGATAAAAATTGATGACATCGATCGCAGTTTCATGAAGCAACCCGGCGCATTTCTTGTCCTTGGATTTGTAGAGGCAACGGACAGTCACATCCTGGGCCTGACCTTCAAGGACCTGGTATCCCGTGCCCAAATAGAATCCGAAAGACGGCACCCCCTCGGCATGATAGCGACCGGTCTTGCGGTCGAACCGGCCGGTTGTAGCGATTATATATTCATCCGGAACATCGAGCTTGACTTCGTAGTCATCCTGTGTGGGAAAGCCCCACCATAGCCGAGGCCAGTCAGTCACCGGCCCAATGTTATCCGGTTTCTCGGGCGGCGCAGGTATAGAGATGCCGAACTCGACCTCCAGCGTCAGTGACTTGCCTGGACTGATAGGCTCGGCCAGCGTGAAATCCTGTGGGAACGATCCCAGGGGCGTTGGCAACGCAACAGGTTTGCCGTTGGCTGTGATTCTCAGGGTCTGGTTCCTTTGTTTGAACCAAGTTATGGCAAGCGTTTGCATCGGCCTGGATGTCGTGTTGACGAAATCAATAACTTCCTTGCCCTGCAGGACAAAATTCTCTGACAGTTTGATGGTGCAGTCGATTCGGTAGTTAGCTCGCGGCGGTTGTCTCGGAACCCAATACCCTGAACTGGCTGGCTCAGCCTCATTTGCCTTGGCGATGTTTGGCAATACCGTAAGCGCAAGGACAATTAATGCAGAAACATGTTGTGTCAGGAACTTAGTTATTTGAATGTATCCCTCTCCGCTGATACCTTCGTATGCTCCGCATTGTGCGTTGGATACCTTAGAACGGCCGAATGGCAGTGCTGTGCCACACACTAAATCAATCACGTTATTAGATTTCATCCGTACCCCTTTCCTTTCATGCATGACCAGAAAAGAGCTTTTTTGATATTATCTAATTCTTATCGAGCCGTTGTGTGTCTCGAGATGGAGTTGGCCCTCGCCGGTCCCAATCGTGCCTGTTAGTTTGCTCCTGCTTATTTTTCCCGTTACCGTTATCGGGAGATCGGTATTTATCGAGCCGTTATGAGTCGATGCATCAATCCGGCCGGAAAAATCGGGGGGAGTTTCTAATTCTATGCCGCCGTTGTAGGTTACGATTGATATGTCGCAGACGGATGGAGCGGTGTCGGTGTAAAATGCCTTGATGCTGCCGTTATGAGATTTCAGTTGAGTGCCGCCGGATATTTCCATGCACGTAACCGAACCGTTGTGAGTCCTTAAAGCTATGGTGCCGGAAATCCTTTCAGTGGCCACTTTGCCATTATGTGTCACTGCGTCAAGCCGGCCCTTAATATCCGAGATTTCGACAGATCCGTTGTGTGTAACAAGATCGAGGTCCGTCTGGTTCGGTACGTTGACATCGAGACTTACGCTCACGGATTTGTTTATCAATCGAGTGGGTTTGTCAATCTTGGTGATTAGTCTGTTGCCGGAGGGCACAAGGGTTACTTTTACTTTTTCAGAAAGTTCCAGGGCTTCTTCATCCGTACCTGCCCGGGTGACAATAGTGGCTGTCATGTTACATTCGGTAACTTCCGCACCAGTGATTGTGATTGAGCCGTTATGGGTTCGGGCCTCGAATCCCGAGCCGGGCGACAGAGGGGCCGACAATTGAACGGTTCGTTCGTATTTTGCCCGCATTGAGCAACCGCTGATGGAGATACAACCGGCCATAAGCATGACCAGGCACAGTAAACAGCACAGCGATACTTTTGCGAAATGATGGTTCTTCATTTTTACTCCTTTCAACTCGAATCTTTTTTCTTCGATTAGCTCACTTTTAGTGCATTATTGCTGTTATTCAAGACTTTGCCAATACAAAAGATTGGCCTTTAGTTAGCCCTTCTTCAAGTCTTTTATTTCTGCATTTGGTGGATTAGTCGTTGGTTATATGAAATTGATTTCAAAAAAACTCCTTTTTTATTATTTTTGGCACTTTTATCAATTTTAAGGTTCATTCACTGAAGCCGCCCGCTCATTATTAAGAAGTTAAATCAAACTGCATTTTTCCCTCAATATCCACCTGTTTTTTGACGTAAATGCTTAATATTACATATCCTGAGAAGAATTTACTGATATTCGCTTGACAAAAAGATGGCAAATATAGTAAAAATAGGATAGAAAAAACCTGTGGTTTTGTGAAAATTTTTACATCAATAATATATGGTTAGCTGTTTCAGGGAGGATAGTAACGTCCAGCGGCCAAAAAATTTCTCGTGTTGATTAAATATCAGGATGCAGAAAATGCAATTATTGTTACCGTTTCGTTCTATTTTTTAACTCTCAGAAAAGGAGGATTATTATGTGCAGAAAATTGATTTGTTTGGCTACCTTGGTTTTTGTGTTGAGCATGGTTCTTGCCGGCATAGCCACCGCCGCTGATCCCGGTCTTGTAGCCTGGTACCGGTTTGACGGTGACGCCGACGACAGCTCAGGCAATAACCTCCACGGTACGGAAATAGGTGACCCGACCTATGAGGCGGGCGTTTTCGGCCAGGCAATTAACCTCGACGGCGATGGTGACTATGTGGATTGTGGGCTCGATCCGAAGTTCGATATTACCGACTTTATCACTTTCACGTACTGGATCAAGGTTACCGCATTCGACAGGGATTGGAACACTGTCCTCGCCAGGGGCGACGATTCATGGCGATCATCGAGGGCAGGTACCAATAACTTCATGGAGGCCGCTGTAGGAGGCACCGCCGGTAACTATACCTATGGAGTCACCCCCGTGGACGACGGCGAGTGGCATCACGTCGGATGGGTGTACGACGGCACGATGAACTATTTGTATGTAGATGGTGAGGTGGACGCAACTGAAGATAACAGCGGACAGATCACTGTTAGCAGCTATCCTCTCTACATCGGCACCAATTCTCAACATACAGACCGCTTCTGGAACGGTCTCATTGACGATGTGATGATTTACAACCGGGCGCTGAGCCAGGAAGAGGTTCAGGCTGTCATGCTGAGCAGTGCCGGCGCATTTCCGATTGCTTCGAATCCCAGCCCGGAGGATGGTATCCTGTATCCGGATACATGGGTGACCCTTTCCTGGAAGGCGGGGGATTTCGCGGTCTCTCATGATGTTTACATGGGCGAGAATTTCGATGATGTTAATAACGGCACCGGCGATACATTTCGAGGCAACCAGGGTGAGTTGTTTTATGTCGCCGGATTTCCCGGATTTGCTTATCCGGACGGCCTTGTTCCGGGTACGACTTATTACTGGCGGATAGACGAAGTTAATGATGCCAACGCGGCCAGTCCGTGGAAAGGCGACGTCTGGAGCTTTGCCGTTCCACCCAAGACAGCCTATTACCCTGATCCGGCTGAAGGTGCCGAATTCGTCGACCTGAATGTGCAGCTTAGCTGGACGGGAGGTTTCGGTGCAAAATTGCACACTGTATACTTCGGCGAAAATTTTGACGAGGTAAACGATGCCACCGGCGGTCTTCCCCTGGGAACAACGAACTATACTCCCGATTCAGTGAAACTCGCCAAGACATACTACTGGCGTGTCGATGAGTTTGACGGCGTAGAAACATATAAAGGCGAAGTCTGGAGTTTCACTACTCTTGGCGCCGTCAGCGGCCCGAATCCTTCTGATGGTGCCGTGGACGTAAAACCGTCGGTGGTTCTTAGATGGGATGCGGGAGCCGTCGCCGCTTCGCACGAGGTCTATTTCGGCTCAGATGCGGATGCAGTGGCCAATGCCACGAAAACCTCGCCCGAGTACAAGGGGCCAAAGGCCCTCGGCGAGGAGAGCATTGATCCCGGTAAGCTTACATTAAATACAACTTACTACTGGCGGATCGATGAGGTTAACGGCGTCAATCCCGACAGTCCGTGGGCCGGCAA
>DQCG01000367.1 GCA_003533825.1 Phycisphaerales bacterium | reverse complement strand
AAGCACGATAAGCGAGATGGCTATCAGCAAGACCACAAGAGACGTTAAAATATTCTCCTTCAAGTCTGTCAACAGCAGGATTATGGCCTGTTGCCAATTTACCGGAGAAAGCAGCCACCCCACGGCAGAGACGATCGAACGAAGGTCGGACAAACGCAGTGTGGGACTGCTCCTGACCCACAGAATTTTGGCATCGATGAAGTCTGCATACTCTTCCACGGTATCGACGTACTCACGCTCCCTGGTGTCAAGGTTCGCCAGTTTGGTGGCATAATCCAGGTAGTGTTTCGAGATGGCCCTGAGCGTTTTTCGCTGGCTCTCGTAGTAGTTGCTTGCCTCGGTCTTAATCGCCTCGCGTTCCACATCGCCGACGGACGGATCAATCTGGGCGAGAACTGCATCCAGCTCATCGGCAAGGTCGCTGAGATCGGACCATTCCCTGTCGCGTTCCATTCCCTCGAAGAGAGCCAGTGAAATTTCTGAAGGCCTGCCACGTATCTGCCGCCGGTTTTCGCCGATGTTCGGCAGCTTGTCGCGCTGGCCCAGCATAATCATCCCCATCGCATCCGTGACTCTTCCGGTAGTGTCGACTTTTGTTCGCATCTCGGCGAAGTCCTTTTTCACGACCGCAAGCTTCGCATCAATCTGATCGGAATACTGCACAACCTTTTGTACCTCGGCAACCAGCGAAGCCTGCAACTCGGCGAGTTCAGCGTTCTTCTCGGCTATTGCCTGGATTGCCGGATCGGCGGACCTGGTCTCTTCTTTGGCGCGGATTGCCTGCTGCTTGGCGGCATCCGCCTCCCTTTGCCGTAATGCACTTACATTTTGTTTCCAGAACTCAACCAGCTTTTCCGCCGAAGCCGTCTGCCGGGTCGCCAGGTCCCTTTGGGCGGCAATCAGATCACTGCCGGCATCATAGAACAGCAGTTCTTCAGTGTTGGCGGCTATCTGGCTCTCCAGGGCGCGCTGCCGGGCGAGCAATAGGATTTGGTCCGCCTGGGCGAGGGGAGTTTTATCTCCTTCAACAGCAGCCGCAGTAAGCTTGGTCTTGATTTCGATAAGTTCCTGTCGGGCATTATTCGATTCATCCGGTATCCTGGTTCCGCGTTCGGCTCGCTTCTTCGGCTCATTTTCCAGATTGGTGGCATTTTTCTTGGCTTCTTCGAGATTCAGATTCGCCGTAGTAAGGAATTGCTCAGCTTGCGTCAAGGTCGTATCCGGCGGAACTTCCGGTTCGGTCACAGCAGTTTGCTTAACAAGCAATTCTTTAGTCTTCTCCAAATTAGCCGGCGCGTTTTGCCGCCGCTGACTGTAGTCTTGTTTCCTTGCCTCGTGTTCGGCAGCCAATTTCAGTTGAGCGATCGCCTTATCGTAGGTTTCGCCAACCCTGGCCTTGATATCGTCGCTCAATTCCTGCGATTCGGAAATCTGTTTTTTCCTGGCCTGGAGCTTTTTGACAGTAAGCTGAGCGGTTGCATCAGCAGCCGGGAGTGTCTGGGGAATCGGAGCGGTTGAACCAATCGAGTTGGCATCCTGTATCTGGCCCTTAGCCGGGGGCGGATTCTGCTTTGGTTGTGCGCAGAGACCGATGGATACAGCGAGAATCAAGAGTACCGCAAACGCCGCCGCAGAGACTCCGATTCTCTTTTTAGTCGGCACAAACCTGGCTAATCGCACGCTGGACATCGTCTGTCTCCAAATATCCTAAACAACGATTCGTTTGTTTTGTTTTCGTTTCAATTTATAAGAAGTATAATCTCCATATATCCGTAACAAAAGAAAAAACGTAACACCTCACTCAAGTGCCGTGATTTCTTTGAGGAAGCGGAGGGATGTTTCCGGTTTGAATGTATTTTCTTAATGCTTCTGCTATTGTTGAAATGGGATTGGCGTTACGCTGTTTTAGCGTTCGAAGGACACTCATCAAGCGTGAATTGTACATCTCATTTAATCAGATATGGCTGTTCCGGCAGCTCGCGGATCCAGATATTTCTGAACCGGACGAGATTGCCATGATCCTGCAATCGGATATACCCTTCATTATTAGGATGAGGCCTGTAGGCAGCTTTTTTCTTGTGTGAAGTAGTACCTTCTATTTCGAGATTATTGTGCACCACAACACCGTTATGCAGAACGGTGATTCGAGCCTTGCGGACAAGCTTACCATTCTCATCGAATATCGGGCGCAGGAAGCTTATATCGTAAGTCTGCCACTGGCCGGCCTTGCGGCAGGCGTTTACAAGCGGCGGATGCTGGCCATAAAGTGCAGCCGCCTGGCCATCAGCATACGTTTTATTATCTTCATAGTTATCCTTCGTGTAAGAATCGAGTACCTGCACCTCGTATCGATCCATTAGAAAAACGCCGCTATTACTGCGTTTCTGATCGGATATCTTGGGATCAACATCCTCCGGTGTACGCCACTCAATATGCAATTGGCAGTTACCGAAGGCCTTTTTCGTGCGAATCCCCCCGGCTTTCTTGACGACTTCCACATAACCGTTTTCGACTTTCCACTTCACTTCCCCACCACCCCTCTCGCTTACCCATTCCGATGTATTTTTGCCATCGAACAGGATAATCGCATCTGACGGCGGTAGGCCTAATCGCCTGGGAGGTTTTATCACGATTGGATTCTTTCGTGTTTTATCGTGCACATCGTACTTTTTAGCTTGCATTGCAGCGAAGCAGCTTACGCCCAGAACCATCGCCACTAAAAATAGGCAAACAATAACCTTCATCGCAATTGTCTTCATAACTTACTCCTTCTCTTCGTTGTCAATCTAAAATGTTTTGAATCATCTTTCGCCCGGCAACTGCACCGAGCCTATATAAACAATCGACCGGCAAATACTAATATTCAACGTTCCGCAGCCCTGTTACGTACAATCTCTTTCAGCTCTTCGATTTCTCTACGCAAGCCGTTCATCTGGTCCCGCAGCTCCTCGACCTGCCGCTCCAATCGATTCCGTTGCTCATTGCCCATCTTCGGAGCGCCAGCATTCCGGAGACTATGCTCCATTTCTTTTGCCTCGCGGTAAATCGCCTCGGCCCTGTCGTATTGTCCCGCCGCTTTGGCATCAGACGCCTTTATATGCAAGCGTTCAATCCTCTCTTTCATCTCTCGGACTTTGCTCTGACGGCCGAGTTCTTCGGCCTCAGCGGCCAGTTCACGAGCCTGCTGGCGAAGCCTCTCGGCCTGATCAGGCCGACCTTCCAGCCTGGCACGTTCTGCACTCTCCTTTAGTTCGACAAGTTGACGCTTTACCTGTTCGGCCCGTTTTTCTGGTCGATCTAACGGATACTCACGGCGAATCTCGATTTCTACTCTTTCCTCTTCCGCACGAGGCCTTTCAACTATCCGTCTTTCCCGGCGTATAACCTGCTCGCGAGGAACATCTACCCGTCGTTCACGGCGTTCTGCCTGCTCACGAGGAACATCTCCCCGCCGTTCGCCTTCCTCGCGAGGAATATCTCTCCGTTTTTCGGGGCGTTCAGGCCGCTGGCGCTGCCTTCGTTGCTCGATTTCTCTGGCGTTCGCTTCGAGCTGCCCGGCGACTCTTTCGATCTCCCGATGGAGCTCATCTGCCTCTTCGCCGCGACCTTCCCGCTGGGCACGAGCGGCAGCCTCCTTGAGCTCGGCGATATGCCTTTTCATTCCTTCCAACTGCTCTGCCGGCTCGGCACCGCGAAACCGGCGATTTATTGACCGTTCAATCTCTTCAGCCTCGGCCCTCAGACGTCCAGCTCTTTCTTCGATCTGTCGTGCTTCCTCACGGAGCCCTTCGATTCGTTCTCTCGCCTCTGAGAACTCCCGAAGCATTTCCTGTTCTTCGGGACCAATAAAGCCATCCCGATTCTCGTCGAATTGATGCGGCAGGTCCGTCCTGACCGGTACTCTTTCCTGTGCGGCTGAGACAACAGTCAATGCGCACACACATAAGATTAACAGAACAATCATTCGCTTAAACATTTTATTGACCTCCAATCTATAAAAGAATCTTTTCCTGGTCTGCATCGAACCGAGCGACTTTGCTCTCCTGCAGGCCGAGCATACCCATCTGCAATGCGGTCTGTACATGATATGCCAGGTCCATTGTGCTCAGTGTATCCCGCCGTCGTGCACGGCAGCAATCGAGAAATTTCTGCCAGTACTCGACAAAATCCTCGCCGTGCTCGATAGCGAAACGCTGAGCCTTTTTCTTGGAACCCTGGGCGGGGATAAATACGATCTCGTTCTTTTCGATCGTCAGAGTCCCTTCCCAACCGCGAATTACGGGAATCCTGCCTCCTGAGCCTCTGCCGCCGGTGCCGGGATAGTCGTTCGCCTGAGTCCCGAGCACGGCAACGGTAATTTTCTCGGGGTAATCTATAAGCATATTATACGTATCGGGTATTTCCCGCTCCTGATAACGGAGCATGCCGCCGGTAGCTACGGCAGTACTTGGCATATTGACACCAAGCATGAACAGAACCGGGGTCAGGCTATGTGGAAAGAGATCCGTGGAAGGTCCGCCCGCATAGTCCTCGTACATACGCCAGCGGAAAAACCGGCTGACATCAAAAGGCCGCCTGGTTGCATCCCCGATGAAGGCTTCCCAGTTCAAATCGGAACCGGGTTTTGCATTGTCATCATCAATCGGCATCCCCCGCTCGCCCCAGTCGCCGACGCGGAAATACCCGCACTCGGCATGTACCGGCCGGCCAATTAATCCATCCTGTATCAATTTCTTCATCTGCCACCAGGCCGAATCGTACATCCCCTGCGTGCCGAGCTGGAAGGCACGACCACTCTTCCTGACCTCTGCCGCCAGACGTTTTGTCAGCTCGAACTGCCGCCAGTGCGTTACCGGCTTTTCGCAATAGACATCTTTGCCGGCCTTGACGGCGTCAATCGCCTGATAACCGTGTTGATGGTCCGGCGTGGCGATACAGACAACGTCCACATTCGGATCGGCAAGCAGCTCGTGATGGTCCGCATATCCTTTGGCTTTGTAGCCTTCGGTGACTTTTTGCATCCGCGGCCTATAGGCGTCACATGCGGCGACAATGTCAATATTCTCACCACGCCCCTTTAGATAATTTACCGTTTTAAGGTGTGCCTGGCTGCGTCCCCCGCAACCGATAAAACCCACCCCGATACGTTCGTTGGGGCTGAGTGATTTGCCGACGGTACGTTTTGCAGATGTCCCGGCAACAGTTATCGTGGCCGCAGTCGCTCCGGCCCGGTGAATAAACTGCCGGCGAGTCAGACTATGACCAACTCGACCCGGTGTTTTGTTCTTGTCAGACATAATTTTCTCCTCGAATAAATTTGCACGACGTTATTGACCGTCAATCCACTGCTGGTAAACCTGGTCGATTTTGCTCTTGTCGATCCGGCCGTCCCACACAGCTACGGCATAGCGTAATTCCAATGGCTTGTCAGAAGTCACCTCAAGCGGCTCCTTGTGCAGATTGAGCGTAGCAGCCAGGTACGCGAAAGGCGTGGTCATCGTGAACCAATGAGTCGGGTGACGCTGATTCTCCGCATGGCCAAATATCGCTATTGTTACGATCTTGCCGTCCGCCTTAGCAGTATAGGCGCACCAATCCGCCCGGGCAAGCCGTTCGGCGCCCCGCACGATATCGCCCGTCTGGCCGGCGGCATTGAGAAATTCCCCTCCTTTATCCATCGACTCTAAGAAACGCATACCAAGACCGAAATAATGCGAGCCCGTGAGGGTCATGGATTTCCTGCCGGAGGGCACTGCGAGGCTGGATTTCCAGTTCAAAAGCGTGGCCTTGACGCCGTTTAATTGACAGACCTTGATTGTACGGCGTTCCTTCAGCAGCAGTTCCTTACTGCGGGGATTGATCCAGTCGATCTGCTCGGTGAATCCGGCGTTGGGCGCACCACCGTTCTTGTCAATTCTCATATCACCAAAAAGCTTGTGTTGTTGCCGGCCGGGCTCGGTTTGCTCTTCCCAGAAATTCACGCCGTCCACTGCAACCGCGTACATCAGTGCGTGGTGGTGAAGGTGGTCGTGCGGCGCATCGCGCAAAACGTTAATCCCGCCCGGCGAATACAACTGCTGCACGTACGGCTTGAAAGGCACATCCTCGTAACGATAGCAGAGTAAGCTTCGCTGTCCCTGGTAAACCGATACTGAATTCGCCTCCATAGCAATACGCATCGACTCTTCCGCCATCGCCGGACCGGACAGCCTAAAAAGGCCCATAATCAAAAGCAACAGAACAGTGACATTCCTGAATCCTTCCATAACAGCATCTCCTTTAGTATCTTCAAACACAATTACGGCGGCGCATCATTTCCATCCCATTGGTAATTCCACTTTGCCATGTACTCAGGACCGGGCAGAAATTGGTCGTTCGTCTCTTTGAGCTTTCGAGACAGTATCTTTTCCAGTTCCTGACGGACCTCAGCAAACTTGGGATCATTACACAGATTCTTCAATTGATATGGATCCGCCTGGTTATCGTACAGCAGCCACGGTCCCTTAATATCCCGCACATAGGTGTAACGTCGTGTGCGTACGCCTCGATACTCCCGGCCGCCACGCTGGTAATTCCATTGATGAAACGGTACCGGGCACATAATCAAAGCCGCATCGTTGTCGGGCGGCTGCGTCCCCCTGATGACCTCGGAGAAATCCCTGCCCTCGACCGATTTTGGAACGGCAATGCCGCTCAGGCCGAACAGTGTCGGCATAATATCAGGGGTATTGATCGGCATATCGACCGTCCTTCCGGACTTGCCATGTAAGGCGGGATAACGGAGCAGCAGCGGAATCCTGACCGACTCGTCCCACGGCTTCTGTTTCTTGGTATGGCCGTGAGAACGCAGCATGTCGCCGTGATCGGAAGTAAAGACAAAAATTGTATTATCTTCAAGCCGACATTCTTTCAAGGTATCAAGAACATCTCCAATGCAGTCATCCAGTGCGGCAATATGCGCATAATAACCGGCCAGTTCTTCTCGTGCTTTCTGCTTTAATGACTCGGGGACGTTAGGATGCAGGCTGATTCCCACCGGATCAAACATCTCTCGGTATTTTTCCGGCGCCGTCTGGTACGGGGCGTGCGGCGGACCCCATGACATGAACAGGATGAAAGGTGATTTGTTCGCCTGCCGGTGAATATATTCCTGGGCTTCGCGGGTCTGGGCTATGGCGTCATAACCGTCCCAGTATTGCTTGACGTCCGTGTCGGCATAGTAAAGTGAACTGTTATAGTTATGCGTGCATTCACAGACCCTCCAGAAGTCAAAGCCCTGCCTTCTCTCTTTGGGGATAAAGGCCGTTCTGTCGTGACCGTCTACATGCCATTTGCCGATATAGGCGGTTTGGTAACCGGCCCGGCGATATACCTTGCCGATAGTCACCGCATCGGGATTCAAAGGCTTGTCGTTGTAGAAGATGCCGTGAGTCAGCCAGTACTGCCCGGTCAGCAGGCTTGCGCGATAGGGACTGCAAACCGGACAACCTGAGACGGCGTTGCTGAAATTAACGCTCTCTTTAGCGAGTCGGTCCAGGTTCGGAGTCTTCACATCAATATTGCCCGCATAGCCGGTAGCCTGGGCACGCCACTGGTCAGCGAAGATAAAAACGAGGTTGGGCCTGCCGGCATGAGGACTTTCAGCTAAACCTTCCGCCCGGGATAACTGTCGCATCAAAGCAGCCGAAGCCGTCCCAATCGCCGCCGTGCGCAAAAACTGCCTTCTCGAACTGCGTTCTTTCATAAAATCACCTATATCATTCTCTGCAGCAAAACACCTGTCAGATGAATTTCTTCAAATGCTCGATGCTTCGCTCGGCCTGCTCTATCGTCCCACACTCGACGCTCAGCACGATGTCACGCGGCGCACCCTTGCATGCTTCGATGACGCTCTTCCAATCGATGACACCGTCGCCGCAGGCGCAACCGGCCGGCGTCCCCGTTACTTTGCCGCGCTCGTCCTCGGACTGCTCGATCGAAATATCCTTGGCGTGAACGTGCACGAGCTTGTCTTTGACCCGGCCAAGCCATGTAACCGGGTCCTCGCCGCTCAGGTAAGAATTGCCGGTATCGAAGTTAACCCCGATAGCAGGCGAGTCAACCAGCTTGCAGATTTTGTCCAGACCGGCGGGCGTTTTGCTGTACTGCTGGTGCGGCTCTAAACCTATCATAACTCCGCGAGGCTCGGCAACGGCCGCCACCTCTGTCAGGACATAGCGCATCAGGACGTGGTCTTCGGCTTCCGTTGTCCAGGGCGGTTTCGGGCCTTCATCAGTATTGACTACGGGGGCGCCGCACTCGGCAGCGAAGCGAACCGCCTGCTTGAGATAGTTGCCGCTGATGTCGGGTCTGCACAGCGCCGTATGCGACGACAGGCCGGATAACTTGATCCCTGCTTTTTCACAAGCACGCTTGATGCGGTAAGGATCGTCCAGCATCGAAACAGTCATGTAGTAACCGGCCTCGCTCATCAGCTCCCGGCCCCAGTGAACCCAGGGCTCAATGTATTCGTATCCCATCTCAGCGGCCTTTTCTACAGCCCATTCAAACGGCTTGTCGGCATGTCTGACAAATTCCGTATTCACTCCAATCGACACCTTTGCCATTTTATAATCTCCTTACTCGTGATTTGTAATTTATCGACCTGTAATCACCCGGCCGACCGGTTAACATTTTATTTTTCGAATCTCCATATGTCGAGGGTCATATCCTCGGCGGCGATATATTCGACATGCCAGTCCAGAAACAGGCAATTGCTTCCTTTTCTGTGGCGGGCCCGAGCGATTCGCCTGCCATTGGTTACATCCTGACTATCGGAAGTGGGCATATGTCCCGGAGTCCATACATCGCATCGATTGTGGCCCGGATCGTTCGCCTTTCTGATAATATGTCGCCAAGTTCCGTCCTCATTGTCGGCAAGAAAAACAGTATAAGCTCGCTGAGTACACTCACTTAGCTTGGAAGGCAGCAATATCTCGCTGCCGGTCATGTCGTTCTTATTGTCGAAATCCCAGCCGTTGACAACATAGCAGACGGTTTGCTCTTTGTCCGGGTAGCTCGGGCAGCGATAGATATCCACGGTACGGTAATCGTTACCAATCGGTTTCTGGGCCAGAAAGGGCATAAATAGCTGGAACCAGGCCTTTCCCGTCCCCCCTGCCAGACCGCGAGGAACGTATTGATCATACTCCTCCGCATATAAATTCGCCGCCAGGCCAATCTGACGCAAATTACTCTTGCAAACAACGCCCTTGGCCTGTTTCCGCACCCGCTGCAGCGCCGGCATCAATATGGCCATCAATAGTGCAATAATGGCAATCACGACCAGTAGCTCAATCAAAGTAAATCCCCTTCGTCTATACATGATTGCACACCACCATTAATATCCCAAAGCCAAATAAAGACGACATGACAACACTATATGCTCGCGGAGTCATAAGTCAAAAGAAAAAAACATCGCCTATGGCTTGTGAATGTCGGCTTTTGATTCTTTGATTTGCCTGAGGACCTCTTCGGCCTGCCGGCGTAAGTTCTCATCCTGCAAAACGGCAAGCAGCTTGTTCATCGCTATTTCTGCTTTGCCGGAATCCGTCTGCACGATCGAGCCGGCAATTTTTATCGCAGCTATAGCCGCCTCGGCACGAATTTCTTCAGTCTGCAGGAATGGCTCCACTATTATCAGAGCTTCGGCGTCGCCGACATTGGCCAGACCGGATAGCACGAGTTTCTTCTCGGCGGTACTATCGGCCCGATCCATTGCGCGTCGGCACATTTTCAGCGTTTTTTGCATGGGGCGATTCTGTGTCGGCAGAGCCAACAGACGTACAAAACCACGAAGCGCCAGCAGGCGATGTGTCCGGTTGTCTGTCTGAAGGTAAATATCAAGCAAGGCTTCGGTCGCTGCCGCATTTGGCCATTTAGCCAGCGCTCGAACGGCCGTATCCTGCACGGCCGGATCCGGTTCTTTCGAGGCGTCGACGATAGTTTCGAGTGCCCTGCCGTTCGCGATGCCCCCGAGAACACGCAGGAGAGAACACTTCACAGATACACGCTCTTCTGCGCGCAGCGCAGTTAGGACTGCATCAGCACGCCTGTCCTCATCGCCGATTCTGCGGGATACTGTAATGGCAGCCCTCTCGGCTTCTCTGCGGTCAGTGTCATTCTGCATCTGAACTAAAAGCTTTACGAGCGATGTCACATCATCCGGGCCTGCAAGCCTGCCTAGAGCCTTGAATGCTGTTCTGCGAACATTCGAATCAGGATTCTCCGCCTCGGCCAACAATGCTTGTACCGCACCGGCGGCATTGCGATCCAGGAGCACCTGAATCAATTCCGAACGCATGGGAGCCTGCGAATTCTGCATGCTTTTTACAACCGCGTCATCAACACCGTCGCCGTCAAGTTGAGTAAGACTATTCATCGCGGCGGCCTTTTCCTCCGAACTGCCCGCCCCGGCGGCAGCCTGCACGAGAAATCCGACAGATGAAGCATCGCCAAGCTTCCCAACGGCATGCAGAGCCGCTTTTCTCACCTCGGAATCCTCGCTTTTCCCGAGTTCCGCAATCACAGTCAATGCGGCCGGGTCCCCACGGTCTGCAAGGGCGCCAATCAACAGCACCTGCTCGGCAGACGATTTCCCGGGCAATTCGGATGCAAACAATTCGGTGACATCCTCGCCCTGCATCGTCCGAACGCACCCCCTGGCTATGCTTCGAACCATGCGGGCACGGTCCTGCAGGGCCGCGATTACTATGGTTACCGCCCCCTGCCCACCAGTATCGGCCAGACCCTTTATCGCCGCACTGCGAATTATTGCCGCCTCATCTTTCCCTGCCAACTCTTTATAAATCACACTTGCCTGTTCTGTCTTGCCCCCGGCCACGAGATTTTCGGCACATCTCAGGTAGGCATCCGTCGCTGCGAATAGCAGGTCCGAATCACCTTCGGCCCTGGCCCGGATTAATATTTCCATCGATCCCGAACCGCCGATTTTCCCCAGCGCTGAAACCGCGGCTTCAGCGACCTGATTTTCTCCATCGAAGACAAGCTTACCCAATTCCTCAACGCTTAGAATGTCACGCCTGTCACCCAAAAGATTGATAATTCGCATCTGCAGTTTCGGCGAAGCCTTGCCGAGTGCATCGCGCAAGGCCTTCCCTGCTTCCGGACTCGGATTCTGCCCTATGGCATAGCACGCCATATCGGCGGTTTCCTCGTCGGTCAGAAGTTTCGCGACGGCAGGAACCGACTCGGCCGTGCCGATAAACCAGAGCTGTTTGCAGATGAACGATTTTCCTTCGAGCTTTGCGCCGTCCAGCAAATCGGCCAATCGCCGCTCGATGTACTTGCGCTGTTCGGGCTGATTTTGCGAATCGCGAATAAGCTGCTCGACGGCGATAAGCGGCTGTCTGTTCATCCCGCGCTCGTAGTTGACAATGGCCGCCAGTTTGCTGTCGATCTGAGCCGTATCGAACGCTGCAAAAACTGCACAAGACAGAGCAAGAATCAAATACGATGCGATGAGTCGTACATAGCGCAGTTTCCGTCCGGAATTTCTCATTAACTCATCCTTCGGCTATCAGTCAGCTTCAAGTGCAGCGATGCTGCGCGTAGCTTTTTGTAGGCTCTTATTATAATCGCCAGGGTCTTCGCATGGGCCGCGATATCATTTTGTCCGCATCGGAATCGTTCACGAAGCGTTCGGCCTGCGGGTTCCAGCTAACGTTTCGGCCGAGGCGCAGGCAGGTATTTGCGACATGGCAGATTGTCGTCGAGCGATGGGCAACTTCTGCCGGAGCGATGGTCTGCGCCCGGCTCTTGACACAATCCAGGAAATTCCGATGATGGCCCTGCCAATTCGCCGCATCCGTCCACTGCTGCTTCTCGAACTTTCTTTTTTCCAGCAGTGATTTCGGATTAGCATCGACATTGCCGCCGTCATCGACGTACACCCAGCCTTCATCGCCCTCGAATTTGACCGACAGTTGCGTATTCATGTTGGGCCAGATATCAGGCGTCTTTTTATCATACATAATCAGCTTCACGCCGTCGGCGTATTCGGCCTCGACGTGCAAAGCGATAGGGACATTGCAGAATCCGCTTTTCGGGTATTCAGCCGTTCCTTCGTATTCGACCGGCGAGGTCATTTCGCTGTCGTTGGCCATCTGGGCAAGGTCATTGCAGTGACATCCCCAATCCGTAATCATTCCGCCGCTGTAGTCGAAGTGAAATTTCCAGAAATGGCTGACGAAGCTCGAATTATACGGGATAAACGGCGTCGGCCCCAGCCACATTTCATAGTCGAAACCTTCCGGGACGGGCTCGGGCTTCAGCACGCCTGAGCTTTGGCCCGCGCGGACATAGCTGTGAAGGGTACGAAGCTTGCCGAGCTTACCTGTACGGGCGGCATTCACGGCGAATGCAAAGCTTCTCATGCTTCGCCGCTGTGTGCCGCACTGATAGATGGTTCCATAGCGTTTGGTGATATCGGCCACCGCCCTGCCTTCGGCAATCGTCAGTGACATGGGCTTTTCGCAGTATATGTCCTTGCCCGCTTTGGCGGCATAAATCGAAGTCAACGCGTGCCAGCGGTCGCCAGTGGCGCTCAAAACCGCATCGATATCGTCACGCGCCAAAAGTTTGCAAAAATCGCTGTAGGCGGTACAATCTTTGTTACCGTAGTTCTTATCGACTATGTCTTTGGCCTTATTACGCCGGTCCGCAGCAGCATCACAGACGGCGACGAACTGCACGTCTGCGGCCGTCATAAAATTCTGCATATCGCGGGTTCCCTGGCCGCCCAGGCCGATACCTCCCATGACGATTCGTTCGCTTGGCGGAACCGAGCCGCTGCCGCCGAAGACCGATGATGGAACAATGCAGGGCACAGCCATAGCTGTAGTCAAAGCAGCAGAGCTTTGCTTCAAGAAGTCTCTTCGAGAAATACTACTCATGGGACCAGCCTCCAAATAAGATTAGCGGACTACTTTAGTTTGAGCCGCAATCTAATAAAAGCGACCCTTGAAATATTAACAAATCGATTATAGTCTTGAAGCCGCTTACGATTAATTCTCTACCGGACCGAGATCTTCGACTTTCGGCATATCAACAATATCAGGTATAACAGTGTTGGGATCTGCAGCAGCGTTTTCTTCAGGTTTTTCCTCGTCTTCAAGCAAATCGGCGAGTTCTTTCGTCAGGTTTTTGGCCTTCCAGTCGGCGATTTCGTAAACCCACCCCTGATGTTCCGTCATGAATTTTGTCGCCTTATCCCGGGCAAGCAGCTTGGCCTCTTTTTTCTTCAGCTCCTCTTCTGATTCGACCTGCCCACCCTGATTTATAGACGCCTTCTCCACGGGCGTCTTGTCGGTGAATTCCGCCGCACAGCTCACATATGTTTTATCATCCTTTTGTGCAACTCTAAGGGCATAAACGGTCGAATCCTTCAGCCGGCACATATACTGCTTATCGAAAACCATGTCGGATGAAATTTTATTTACATCTTCAAACCTAAGACTGGTCAATGCCGTAAAAACACTCTGGGCATCACTGCTTTTGAGCTTTTTGCCGGCCGGGATGTTATCCAGTATAATGTCCTGGCTGTCTTCCTCAGTTTTCAGTGTGTATGGACCATTCAGCGAACTTACCGTCACTGATTCGATATCTTCGCGCTTCGCTGCAATCAGCTCCTGGTCAATGTAATTCACCGCCCCGCCTCCGAACCAGGGCGCGTTTGATGTTACATAAACCTTATTGCTCAATGCAGAATCACTCGACAGCATCCTAACATAACTGCCCTGCCCAAGCTCTTTAGTTTTGCCTATGATCACACCAGTGAGCAGCGACGAATTAGGATCCGCCTTCATAAACTTAACAACGCTGCGAGCCTTTCCTTCCGTAACCTCAAGGTCTTCATGGTTCGACGGGTTGTCGGTCACAAATTCCGTGGTCTGGATTTCCAGACATTTTGTAATCAGGCTGTTTATCTCACTCGTTTTGGCCGGATAGTTGTCCTTATCGACAACAACGAAATCGTTATTCCGGCGTTTAAGAGTGAACGCAGCATCTCCGGTACCAATGACTATGCTGTCCACCCGGGCAGGATCAAGTCCCTGAATCAGATAGACCGGCCTGTCCGGTTCGGCTCCGGGTCTATTCGAGATGCGAGATTGCACCATAGCCCACAGCACCGTTATAACCGCCACTATTCCCAATATCGTAAGATTTTTATTACTCATCTATAAGACTCCTAAATCCTGTCTCATATCAAGCATCGCTCGCATGACTGATATAATGTCTTTTTCTCACGCCGCGACGGATACCCAGCACAATGGCAATGAAAAGAATCACCATCGGTGCGGCAAGCATGTTGGCCTGGCGGAGACGGTTACCCAAATGCTCGATTTTTTCACGCCTGGTCATCTTGACCTCGCGCAATTGACGCTGGGCCTGATGAATCTTCAACTCGACCTGTTGCTTCTTCTGGACAATCGAACTGCCGATAACCTCTTCCTGCCCTTCTTTGGCCGTATTCAGAATCGATTGCAGCTCGCTTTGAAAACCGGCGATTTGCAGATTTATTTTTTCCACCTCTACAGCCGTCTCGGCTTCCGCCTTCTGTTCGATTTCATCAACAACCGTAAAAGGACGTTTGAAATTTCCTCTGGACCTG
>DQCG01000508.1:33082-47937 GCA_003533825.1 Phycisphaerales bacterium | reverse complement strand
GGCCGGCCGCGACAGTATTTACATTATTATCCAAACCAGCGACGGTTCTCTGTCGGAACCGGTGAAATATCCTACCTCCGCACAAACCCTTGGCATCGAAGTTGGTGATTTGAATGGGGATAAAGTTACCGACCTTATCCTTGTCACAAATGACATGGAAAAGCCGCTGCACGTTCGATTCGGCCTCAAGGCAGGACAATTGGGCCCGCAGTTGCAGTTTTCCATCGAGAGGCCGTTTGCATTGATGCTGCAAAACATAGATGGGAACGCGGGGGATGAGGTCCTTACGGTTGATAGTCTGAGCGGTCGATTGATTTGTTATCAACTTGCCGCTGAAAAGCGGAAAGATGCCGACTGGCCGATATTGTTTTATCCCCTTGCCTCAGGGCAGGAGGATACGAAGCGCGATTTAGCGCTCGGTGACGTCGATGGTGACGGTCTGGCTGATGTCACGATAAGCGACCCGGGCGCTGCCGAACTGATTCTATACAAGCAGACGGCGGGTCTCGGACTCGCCGAGCCGGTGAGATTTCCCGCTTTTGCCGATATTACGAGCTTATCCGCCGTAGATATCGACGATGACGGAAAGACCGAATTAGGCGTTTTGAGTCTTAAGGAAAAGGTCATCGGCTTAAGTGAATTCGAAGACGACAGGTTGTCGTTCCCGAAACCCATCGCCCTGACGGGCGAGCCGGTGGCAATGGAACTGGCGGATGTCGATAGTGACGACACGATAGACTGCCTTTACATATCCCGAGGCGACAACGATGTGAGAACTCTAAGGGCTGTTTATGACCTGACTGCGAGCGGGAAAGACAAGGCCGATTCGGCCGGGAACAACGGCGGCAATTCCGCCGAAAAAGCCGGCCAAACGGAACTTGCATTAGAGCTTAAAAAGCTGACTTCCAATCCGGAGGGTTTGAAAGTTCTTGACGTTGACCAGGACGGCTTGCTGGACGTCCTGATATTTGTCAGCTATGAGTCCCCCATACTGGTTCGCCAGACGGAAAAGAACAAATTCCAGATCGTCGATTCGCCGGAAGCTCAGAGCAGTTTAATTAAAGAAGCAAGCCTGCGTTCGATTTCCATCGCCGACGTGGACGGCAAGGCCGGTCAGGAGCTGCTGGTGGCGCAGAAAAATTTCGCACGAAGCCTGGTTTTTTCAGAAGGCCGGATTTGGAGTATTATCGACCAATATAATGCCAAGAGTACGGAGAATCAAATATTAGCCGTCGCGGCTTTCGATCTCGAAGCCGGGAGTTCGGCGGACAGGCCCTCTATTTTGCTGCTGGACGGTCAAAAGAGTCAGCTTCAGATGCTTAAAGCCGGCAGTGACAAGACATACCGTGTGGAAAAGGAATTGGACGTGGGGCAGTGGAACAGTGCGGCACATCTGAAAATGCTGTTTGCCCCGCTGACGGGCGGTGAGGTCGAAAGCCTGCTGCTGTTCGACAGCAAGAAGTTTGCGCTTGTCACTCCGCTGACCAGCAGGAATTTTGCGCAGAATCTGGAGCAGCAGTTCAGCTACGAGACAAAAATTAAAGATGGCATATACGGCAATCTTACAGCGGGCGATATAAACAGCGATGGCCGGACAGACATTGTCATGGTCGAGTATGGCCGCAGTCACATCGAGATACTTGCTGTCAATGACGGCGCCAAACCCGTTCCGGCGATGCGTTTTAAGATATTCGAGCAGAAAAGTTATCGCGACAGCAAACCTCGCCCCAAGGCCGCCGCTGAGCCGCGAGAGTTAACAGTCGCCGACGTCACCGGCGACGGCAAAGACGACCTGGTCACCGTCATCCATGACCGTATAATTATCTATCCTCAGGATTAGGTATATTGCTGATTCGGCGGGCTTTCTGGTAATGCGAGCCGTATCTACGGCATGCCGTTTCGAAATAACGAAAAAGAGGATATTTTTCTCTAAAACATTATTTTTAGATAATGAAGGGAGGATATGCTCATGAGATGTCGAATAACCCAGCTAAAGTTTTCGATACTGATCTTAATGCTCGCCGGCGCAGTAACGGCCTCGGCTCGGGAGGCCAAACCGCCCGTACGACTGAGGGTGACGGTTTTGGGATTTACCAACGGCACCGGCGATCCGGAAGCTGCACATTGGAGCTATGGTATCGAGAGATTGCTGTTGAGTGAGCTTACAGAGATCAAAAAAATCAAGATCGGCGGCAGGATCGATTATGCACATCGACAACTCGGTATAAACCAAAACGCCGCCCTCAAGCCTGAGCAGGCAAGAAGGATGGGCGAGCTTATCGAGGCCCAAAGGGTACTCTGGGGCAGCTATTACAGACAGAACGAACAATGGCAGGTGCACGTCCACGTCATGAACGTCGCCAGCGGAAAGGTATCCGGCGAGTTTAGCGCGACGGCGGCGGATTGGTTCGAGCTTCGGGATGAATTGACCGGGCAGATTCTCAACGAATTAAACATCGAACCATCCGAAGCAGAGCGGCAGAAGATGGGACGGCGGTGGACGGTCTCGCCCGAAGCCCTGGAGTTGTACAGCCGGGCCTGTGCATATCAAGACCAGAACAGGCCGCTCGCAGAGCAGGAAGATTGTGTGCGAAAAGCAATTGCCGCGGATCCGCAATTCGTCCGGGTTCATCTTGCCCTGACTGCAGTACTCAGTATGAAAGGAGATTTCGTACAGGCCGAACAGCCTGTCCGCCGCGCCTTGAGCTTAAGGCCCGATTTCGCGGGCGGGCATCGCATCGCAGGGGTTTTATTGCTTCATACGAGGAGATATGCTGAGGCTGAAAAGGCATTGAGCGAAGCTCACCGCCTGGATCCGGATGACGCCAGGGTACTCATTCGTCTGGCGGAACTTTCAGCCATGCAGCAAAAATTTGACGACGCTATTGCCTTTGCTGAGGAGGCAAAGCTTCTCGAACCTGCCGATGCGCCCGTCCATGCCTTTCTGGGATTCATGTATACCTTCTCGGACAATCGACATAAGGCGATGGCGGAGCTGAAAGAAGCGGAACGGCTTGATTCAGAAGGTATGGATGTATTACAAAGAGTCGGGCAGGCTTACGAGAGGTTGCGGGAGAATCCTTTAGCCGTCGAGCGCTATGAGAAACTCGTGATTCGTATTAAACAGATGGGTGGGGATCCAAGAGTTATTCGTACATTTGAGGAGAAAATACAGCGGCTGAAGACAGGTCTGGCACCAACCTTTATAGAGGCATCAATGCCAAAGGTTTACACCGACCAGTCGTTACAGGATGCCCTGCGGGAAAGGCTTACGGAAGATGAGCTGGCGATGGTGGTTAACCCGATAGCAGGCAGCGAGGAAATGAAACGGTGGGCTGAAAAGATGACCGAAGGGGTTGCCAGTGATCTCGATAAAGCCAAAGCTATATTCGAGACTCTTTCAGGTCGCCCTCAATTCGCGGGCGGCCATGGAACACGTACAGCAAAAGAAGTCTTTGCCGCCTGGGATAACACCGATACATCTTTCAATTGTCAGGAGAATGCCAAACTATTCATAGCATTAGCTCGCTATGTAAGTATAAAGGCTTTTTACGTCCACGTGCACAAAGACTACAAAGACAAATTAATACATCATGACTGTGCGGTGGTATTTGCTGACGGCAAGACTTTACTGGTAGATCCCGCTTATCACTGGTTCGGTGTCCCCCATAAAGACTTTACCATTCTGGATGATCTGCAGACCATTGCTCATCAACTCTTTCAGCCAGGCGGCTCGGGTCGGACCGTTGCCCGATGTCAACTGGCAGAGAAGTTACATCCGGATTTTGTATGGGGTCAGCTACGCCTCGTCGGGGCGTTTTGTAACGCAAGAAAGTGGGACCAGGCTCGTACAACTCTGGATACTGCTTTACGGCTGGAACCTGATTACTGGGAATGTCATTTATGGCAGGGGATTATAGCAAATGACTATGACGATAATTCACAGGCGGCTTTCGGTCATGTGCAGAAGGCTTTGGAGTTGAATCCGGAAAGTTCTCCCGCGCACTTCGTTCTTGCCACGATATTGCTCAAACAAGGTAAACTCAGAGAGGCGAGGGATGAATTCCGTGCCGGTTTGCGATACGAATCGATCCCTGAACAGGCCGAAAAAGCGTATCGGGCAATAGCCCAAATCAATGAATCCATTGGGATAGAATACAACGTGATCGAAACAAAAGAACCGAACATCACCCCTGCGGAGAAAGAAAACTGAGATATCCTAATATGACAGCTTCGCGAAAAAAAGTATTTGTCGCACTGAGCGGCGGCGTGGACAGTTCGACCGCAACCGCGTTATTAAAGCGGGATGGTTATGACTGCGAGGGTGTGTTTATGATTACCAACGACAGCGCCCATCATGCACAGGCGGAAGCCGAAATGGTCGCCGGCCAGCTCGGTATAAAGCTGCACGTGATGGACCTTCGGAAAGATTTCGAGCGAATCATCGAGTATTTTTGCAGTGAATACAAAAAAGGCCGGACGCCAAATCCGTGCGTTTTCTGCAACAGATATATGAAATTCAGCAAATTGTGGGAATTTGCGGCAAGTCATGGTGCCCGGTTTCTTGCCACCGGCCATTATGCAAGGGTTCTCAACCGGGATAATGACGCGGGCCTGTATGAAGCCGCAAACTTTTCCAAAGACCAGTCCTACGTCTTATCGATGATCGATAAGGATATTCTGCCGAACATTATTCTGCCGATGGGAGATTATTCCAAAGACCAGACGCGAGAGCTGGCGGCGAAGTTCGGTTTAGGCACGGCTCAAAGCAAGGAATCACAGGAAATATGTTTTATCCCCGACGACGATTATGTCGCCGTGCTTGAACAGCGATGCCCTGAGCTTGTTCGTAAGGGCAATATTATTGATAGCAGCGGCAAGGTTCTTGGCGAGCATAATGGCGTGCACAGGTTTACTATCGGCCAGCGGCGAGGCCTGCGAGTGGCCATGGGCAGGCCTTACTACGTCACGAAAATCGACGCCGAAAGCAACACGGTTACCCTCGGCCCGAAAGAAGAAGTGATGCACGGGAAACTTCAGGCAACGGGTGCGAATTGGCTTACCGATGAGCCGGTCTCGCCTTTTCGGGCGAAGGTAAAAATACGCTATAACAGCAAAGGTGCTTTGGCGATGGTTGCTCCACAGGATAATAGTGTTGCGGTTGAGTTTGATGAGCCGGTATCGGCAATAACACCCGGCCAGTTAGCAGCTTTTTATGTTCAGGAAGAAAACAACAGCAGGTTAATTGGCGGCGGATGGATTGACAAGGTGGCCGACTAACGGTTAAAATGAATTTGACAACAATTCAGGCTATTGAGTATGCAGACACACGATGACATTTTGGAGTTAGTTCGGCAAAAGAGTGCTGAGGCTGTGCGAAAAATGCACAGGGGGTTGATTTTGCAGCCGGGGGCGATTGGCGACTGTATATTAACACTGCCGTTAGCCGCATATATGAAAGATGCGCTGGATTTGGGCGGAATCGATATTCTTGGGCATACTGAATATGTTGGCTTTTTGCCGGGCAGGTCCTGTGTCAATGGCATCCGTTCTATAGATTCAATGGATTTACATCGATTGTTTGCTAAAACGAACACATTTGAGCTTAAAGACAGGGATCCTTTGATAAGTGCTTTTGGCGACTACGCCTGTATAGCGACATTTTTGGGTGAGCCGGACAGCAACTTCGAACAAAACCTGATTTTCACTGCTAATTGCAGTCATAGCGCGGAAGTTATAACACTTTCTATGAAGCCGCCAAAGGATTTTTCTGATCATTTAGCCGGCTTTTATATCCGGCAATTTATCGAACAGAGCGGTTATTCTTTGGAATCCTGGCAGATTCAGACAGATGACTGTTTAATAAAAGCTACCAAAGCGGATATCAACACAGGCAGAGAGCTGCTGAAAGAAATTGGCCTTGGTTCCGGTGAGAAGCTGATAGTTATTCAGCCGGGCAGCGGCGGAACTAAAAAATGCTGGCACTTCGATAACTTCTTAGCTGTAGCAAAAGAGCTTGATTCAAGAGGTATTGAAATCATATTTTTATTAGGGCCTGCCGAGATAGACAGATTCAGCGATGCAAAAATTAAGGAGATTCGCAGCGTTGGAAGGTGTCTGACTGATTTGTCTTTGGCGCAGGTGCTGGGGCTTTTAAGTTGTGTGGACGGATTTATCGGTAATGATAGCGGAATTACGCATCTGGCCGGGGCTCTGGGCGTCAGGACATATAGTATTTTTGGCCCTACTAACCCGGTAGTATATAAATCCATTGGGCCGGATGTAACGGTATTTAAGGGCAGTAAAGCATCCTTTGCCAGGAAACCGTCGGTGAGGTTGCAGCGAAAACTCCTGGAGGTTTTAACGGTTTAATGCTTGAAGGGAATTAGTTTTTTATAGCTAAAACCGGATTTTAAGATGGATAAAGCCGTTTTTGGTAAGGTTGTGATAATGGTAAAAATACCTGTTTTACGTTTTCGTGGGTAGAATAGTTGACCATATAAGCGTTTTTGTTATAATGATCAGAGTTAGGAATAGGCTGGTAACTCGTGAGAAGGGGCGATACTGCACATAAGAGACTTTTTATTGAGGTGTTTCTATGCAAGAACGAACTTTGGGTGAATTAGCCGAATATGTTGGCGGGCGGGTCTGTGGCGACCCTAACGTTATGATAAAGTCTGCCTCGACGCTCGGACGGGCGGATGAAGGTGATATTAGCTTTTTAACAAATCGTAAATATGAAAAACAGTTGCGGTCGACCAAGGCAAGTGCGGTTATAGTAGGAAAAGAAACGCCCGCCGCCTCAGTTCCTCTTCTGATAGCTGATGATCCTTACTATGCCTTCATGCAGGTAATGGTACTGCTGCATGGGCATCGTAAGCATAAAAAAGTGGGAATCAGCCCGAAAGCTTCGATTTCCGATACCGCTAAAATTGGTGTGGACTGCCATATTCATGATTTTGCGACCATAGCCGATGATGCGAGAATCAAGGATGGCTGCATAATTTATCCCGGTGTGTACATTGGGCGGGATGTCCAGATCGGTAATGATAGTATAATATATCCCAACGTTGCCGTTTACGATGGTTGCAAGATCGGCAATCGTGTAATTATAAACGCGAATTCGACGATCGGCGAAGACGGATTCAGCTATGCCACCTATAAGGGCGTACATCACAAAATACCACAGACTGGTATTGTCATTTTAGAAGATGATGTCGAAATCGGCACTTGCTGCGGAATCGAACGAGGCACACTTAGCGATACTATTATAGGCCAGGGCAGCAAGTTGGGTGATATGGTTACAATAGGTCATGGCACCAGAATTGGACAACATTGTTTGCTTGTTGCTCAGGTGGGAATTGCCGGCTCGACTAATATCGGGCATAACTGCACCGTAGGCGGACAGGTTGGTATCGTGGGTCATATAAATATTGGAAACAACGTTACTATTGCGGCACAGGCCGGTGTTATTAACAATATCCCGGACAACCAGATCGTACTGGGCGCACCTGCCATTGAAGCGAACATGGGCAGGCGAGCGTACAGCATGATACAATACCTGCCTGAAATGCGGCAAAGTATTCGGGATCTTCAGAGTCAATTCAAACAGATTGTCTCGTCTATCGAAACTGATTTCGAAGAGCCCCCCGAGCAGGATGGTGACTTGTGACTCATAACTTCAATTTTGCAAAACTCTTGTTATAACTCGCGACTGGCAGCATCTGCCGTGAGTTGTGGTATATGAGATGCCGATATCGAACAAAAAACGTCGAAAAATACACTTTCGGCGTGTCTATCGATTTTCGAACAGGAAACTTGTTTGAACGAAATACAGGATACCAAAAATGCGCCGCGAAATGTGCTTGGTTTAATTGCCGGAGAAGGCAGGTTGCCCTTTATTGTGGCAGCCGGTGCCAGGCGGGCGGGCTTTAGAGTAATTTGTGTCGGACTGGCTGAAACGGCCGACCGCAGCCTGGCCGACGAAGTCGATGTTTTTTACAGGGCGGCCATTGCTCGACCGGGGGGCTGGATACGAAGGTTGAGAAAGCACCGCGTAACCAGAACAATTATGGTTGGGCGGGTTTCCAAAGGGCGACTTTTCACGCCGTGGCGGATTGTGCAGTATCTGCCCGATTGGCGGGCATTCAGGATATATTACTGGCGGCTGCGGGGGAAAAGCACTCAGCCGGACTCGCTTTTATCTGCTGTGGCGGATGAACTGGCCAGCGGGGGGATAATACTGGAGAATTCAATTATGTATTGTAAAGAGCATCTGGCAACCGCGGGTGTAATGACGCAAACACAATTGCGCCCATCGGTCAAAGGTGATATAGAATTCGGCTGGCAAATTGTCAAAAAGCTCGGCGAGCTGGACATAGGCCAGGCGATTGCCGTAAAGGAAAAAGAAGTGATTGCCGTCGAAGCTATTGAAGGTACCGCCGAGATGATTGACAGAGCGGGCCGGTTCTGTAAATCCGGCGGCTGGACTCTGATTAAGGCTTCCAAGCCACAGCAGGATATGCGATTTGACGTTCCTTGCGTGGGACCTGATACTATCAGAAGTCTGGCTAAGAACAGAGGTAAGTGCCTGGTTTTAGAGGCGGACAAAACCATAATTATCGACAAGCCCGAGACAATAAAACTTGCCGACAAGTTAGGAATTTCTATTCTTGGGCGGTGAGTTATCATAATTTCACTGCGCAGCTTACATTAGAGTGAAGTCCTTATGGCTGAATTTCCATTTCAATTCTTCATCAAACGCAACCTTTCGAACAGGCGAGCAGAACTTTTAACGTTTCGGGGTCTCAAAAAGCATCTGCTAACAAGTGAGAGGAGTCTGAGCATCAGGCACGGCGAATATATGGCCGAGCTTGACAGGGATTTTTGTGCCGGAACGGAGCCTCGTGATTTTATAGAGCAAATAGATACGCTGATAGATGCCGGGAAGATTCTTAAAAAAGGAGATGCCAGCTATGTATCCCGCATAACGTGGAATAACAAAAATATAGTAGTGAAACGATATGATCATAAGGGACTTATTCATTCGCTGCGGCATACGATAAAAAAATCCCGTGCCCGAAAAGGCTGGTTATTTGCACACCTCCTCGGGGAACTGAACATAGCTACTCCGAGAGCTCTGGCTTATATTGAGCAGCGTAAAGGTTTGCTGGTATGGGAATCCTATCTGGTAATGGAATATATTGAAGGACCGAGACTAAGGTGTTTTCTGCGTGACGATAATGTTGCCGAGCGGGTAAAGCTGGATGGAATCCGGCAGACTCTGAAACTCCTGGACAGGTTGTGGGAATATTGCATTACCCACGGCGATTTGAAACATCTGAATGTTTTGGTTACTGAAAACGGGCCTGTCCTGATAGATCTTGACGGGATGATAGTGCATCGATGGGAGCTGTTCTATAGAAATAAACTATCCAAAGACATGAAGCGTTTTATAAAAAAAACAGGTATCTCTCCGGCTCTGGATAACTATTGCCAATTGCTGATTTCCAGCAGGAAGAGTTCTCATAAAAAGCTCCCGGACGGATTTGAAAAAATGAAAATTAATAACTGGGTAATTCTTATTCGTAAGAGTTTTCCCAAAATTAACATTCGAAATATGCTTGCCGAGAATCTTCCGTCATCAGAAGCTCAGGATCATTTTGTCAGAGTTCCATCGTCCAGGAATGCCCGTGTGTTCAAGTTTGATATTTCTTTTGACGGCACTAATCATAGTTTTTATTTAAAGTATTATTTGAGCCGTTCGAGGCTTGAATATGTAAAACATTTTTTCCGTCCTTCCCGGGCCGGGCGGGCATTTAATGCCACATTAATGCTGCATAAGAATGGATTTGACGCACCTGTCGTCATAGGATTATTTGAACGCCGTCCCGGCCCGTTTTGCACCGATAACCTCCTGCTGACCGAGGATGTGAAGAATACCGGATCAATATCGCAGTTTCTAACCGATATTTATCAAAACTCCGGCAAGGATGCAATGACTAAGAAGCGTGATTTGATCGAAGCTTTCGCCAAAACAATAGGCCAAATGCATGCAAAGAATATTTTTCACGGCGATTTGCGTCTCGGCAATGTTTTAGTTGTAGGAGAACAGCAGAAATGGCGGTTTTTCTTTATCGATAATGAGCGAACGAAAAAGTTTTACTGTTTGCCGAACCGATTACGTTTGAAGAATCTGGTACAGATAAACATGTTCCGGAGCGGCATTACCAATACTGATCGCTTGAGATTTTTCAAAGAATATTGGGCTGAAAATCGAAGTATTAAAACGCAGAAAACAGCTTTGATAAAAAAAGTCCTCCGAAAAACTAATCATCGTTTGAGTAAGAAGAAGGGTTTTGCAGAATTGATATATAATCTCTTTTTATGACTAATAACAAGGTTTCCCAGTAAGGAATTCGATAATATGTTTCAATGTATTAGGATTTCAAGGAAACAACAAAAATGGACGAAACAATGAGAAAGTTCGGAGTTGATAATCCCGACACATAACGTCAAGCAAGCGGATTTGAACCATGGAATCCCGGATTTCGGTGTTAAGTTTGATGTTATTATAGCAAGTATGGTTTTACACTGGCTTAACAATCCTGGGCAATTTCTTCGCCAGGCCAAAACTAAACTCACACAACAGGGGCGTTTATTGGTGGTCATACCCAATATAGTGCTTTGTAGTTACAGGATTGCTTATTTGCTTGGTAAATTTCCACCGATAAGTTTAAGTCATAAAAACTTTCAGGTACCCAAAGAAGTTGAACAGATGTTTAAAAATGCTGGTTTTAATATAGAAAAGAAATTGTCGGCGAGAAGATCAATTCATGCAAAGCTTTCACCTATTTTGTTTTCTGCTGATATAGTATATGTTTTGAAACCCATCTAAATAAAGATTGCGATACAGTTGTGCATTTAAAACCACTTAAGACATTGTGTAAAACAAGCAACGCCTTATATACTTTTATGGAGGGCAGCAGGACATTTCTCGTCAAATGTTATTGCAAGCCCGATCCTGAAGCTAAAAGGAAGCGGGAATCTTTCATGTTAGATCACTGGATTGAATTAGGTTTCAATGTTCCAGAAATAGTAGATCAAAAGATAGAATGTATCAAGGAGCCTTACCTGGTAACGAGTTTTATTGAAGGGCCCTCATTGCGCGAATACCTTTTAGGAAATAATTGTTCTCTAAAAGAAAAACTTGAGTTACTGGCCAGGTTTTTCAAAGAAATAGATCATCGCCACAAGCTTGCAATTAATTTGAATGACCCGGATATTACCCACCATGACCCGAGTACGGATAATGTTATTCTTACTAAAAATAACTTTTACTTCATTGACTTCGAAACGCCTGCCCAACGAAGGCGTTCCGTGCTGGAATCAGCCAGTATCGAAGTGGCAATTACCTGCATGTGGATAGTCCGTGATCTTGGCATTGAGTCTAACGAGCATGTTCTTAAGGCGCTTGTAGAAGCTTATGATAGGCAAGAGTCTTTGTTGAAACTTATAGTTGAGCGTACTTGTGGCCGGCCTTTCCAATTCTATCACCGCTGGAAAAACAGGAAACGAAAACTTGCACAACCTGACGAAGTTACAAAATATGATATTGCGGATGGACTAATGCATATCACAAGCTAAAGCCCATTCCTCACAGGACCGTTGCCCAAAATGCATGGTAATAACCCTTATCAACCACATCAAGCACATGACGGGCCATCTTTACGCAGTTGAACTCGTTCTCCAGCCATTCTTAAAGAAAATTGTTTGTGCTGAAAGTGGGTATGTAGCCACTAACTTTAGGCCCAAAAAAAACGCGAATTATTAGCTTATAATTGCCTTCATGTTACCGTAATCGGGAGCAAGAACTTCGCCACGCGATACCGGCACTTGCCAGTTTCGTGTTTTTTTCCTACTTTTCGCTCGGCATGTGAAGCTACAAACGGCACCAAAGAAAAAAATAGTCAACGTAGTTGTTTTTGTCAGCCAAATTTCGTAACATAAATCAGCAAAATTGGTAAAATTCATCAATACTAAAGAGTAATTGCAAAGTTCAAATGAGGTATTAAAACATTCTGGTTTGAAAAGTCGAAACCCAACGGAACGTCGCAAATACCAGGGAAGTTGATGTGGCAAGAGAGCGATTAACGGAAAAAAAGTATTGGGAAGACCGCTGGGACAGGACCCGACTTCCTGCGATCGTTGAGCCAACTACAAAGCATCCGGTAAGGAAGGAGATAATCCGCATCTTCAAGAACTTTCTTCCTATGAAGGAGCTTTCCATTATAGAAATTGGGGGAGCTCCTGGGAAATATCTTGCCTACTTGAGCAAATACCACGGTTATGAGACAAGTATTATCGACTATTCGGAGATAGGATGCCAGAAGACAAGGGAAAACTTTGACCTTCTTGGACTTAATGTCAATATATATAATCGGGACTTCTTTGGTGATTTCTCAGATATTCCACGCTTCGATGTAGTCTTGTCGATGGGTTTTATTGAACATTTCAATGACCTGGATGATGTCTTTAGAAGGCACGTAAATCTTCTTCAGAAGAATGGTTTTCTCGTTATAGGTGTGCCCAATTATAGTGGGATAAGTCAGAAAGTGCTTTCGCGAACGGCTCCTGATATGCTTTCGAGGCATAATCTTGATGCTATGGACCTAAAAAACTGGAGTATATTAGAAACCACATACGGTTTAATCCCCCTGTTCAAAGGATATATCGGCGGATTTGAGCCTAAAAACCTCAAAAGGTGTGAGCATAGAACGCTAAGGAATCTTTTTATTAGATATTTTTTTAAAATGCTGCACACTCTCATGTCCCCTTTTTCTTTTTTACGGAAATACAATTCGCCGACTTGGAGTGCCTATCTACTGGGTATTTATAAATTAGCTTAGCTGTTTTTCTGCAGTTTATACCTGTTGGTTGCTCTTTTGAAACCTGTCATTTTTAAAGTAATGGTTCATCTCTATTTCATAGGTATTCTCAAGCTTTTTTCTGATTACATCATGGGAGTAAAACTGTTGAATTCTATATCTTGCTTTTTCAGCGTATTTTTCGAGTTGCTCCCTGGATGCTCCCCCCAACTCGATCATAGCATTGGCTAAGGCTCTTGAATCTTTTGATGGGACCAAAATCCCAACTTCATCGCTACTAATGACTTCTGCAATTCCTCCTACTCTCGTAGAAATACAGGGAATCCCGACAGCCATTGCCTCTAAAATAACCAACGGCATACCTTCGGCAATTGAGGAAAGCACAAATACATCCATCCCCTTCAACAACTGCTCGATGTCATTTCTGTATCCGAGAAAATGTATTGCGTCACTGCACGGCGTCTTCGATGCCTGTTCCTCAAGCTCCGTTCTGCATCGGCCATCACCAACCAAAATAAGGTGGGCAGACGACTTTCGCTTTTTTGCCTCTTCGAATGCTTCAATCAAGTATGATTGTCCCTTGGTAGGAGCGAGCCGTCCTATTGTGCCAAATATAAATGTATCGGGTGGTAATCCTAACATCTGTTTTACATCCACCTTTGTAATTGATACGTTATTGAAACGATCGAAGTCTACTGAGTTTTCGAGGACGGCAACTTTTTCAGGATGAACCGAAGGATTGTTTTTCAGCACGTTATCCCGTACACCGCTGGCGCAGCCGATAATTCTGTTAAATCTTCTAAACAATAAGAAATTCAACATTCTCCTGCCGATATTTCTTGTTCGACCCAATCCATGTACGTGGGATAAAACCACAGGCGTTTTTGCAAATATTCCAGCGAGAGCACCGTAGAAGCTGGGCTTATGATGATGACAGTGAAGTATGTCGATATGATTTTCTTTGAGAATTTTAATCAACCGGAACAATATGGAAAAACGGAAAGCGTTGATCAATTTTATATTGGAAAGGTAAAAAACCTCGTATCCCGCCTCTTCTATTAGGTTCTTTTTCACGCCATAGCCGCTCAGGTAAACAAAAATTACTTTATAACGTTCCGGATCCAACCCTAATACAAGATCGTTCAGAGATGTAATCTTGTTGCGATATTGAGGCCAGAATAAAGCTAAATTAATCTTGTCTTTTTCCATAAATAAATCTCCAAAGCTGCTTTGCCTTCGACACGATATGACGCTTAAAAGGATTTTTCCTTTCGCTCAGCGATTTCCGTACATCGATTCGTAGTACTTCTGGTAATCGCCGGAGACGATGTTGCTAAGCCAATCAGTACTGTTAAGATACCAGTCGATGGTTTTGTTGATTCCTTCCTCGAAGTTTACCGACGGCTGCCATTTATGCTCGTTTATTATCTTGCCCGCGTCAATCGCGTATCGCCTGTCGTGTCCCGGCCTGTCGGTTACGTGCTTGATCAGCGACTTTGGCTTGCCAAGGCGGTCGAGTATCAGATTAATGACTTCCAGATTCGCCTTTTCGTTGCAGCCGCCGATGTTGTAAATCTCGCCGGGCGGAGCCTTTTCCAAAACCTGCCACACGGCAGTGCAATGGTCATACACATACAACCAGTCCCGCACATATAATCCATCGCCATAGACCGGCAGCTCCTTATCGTTGATGGCATTGTTAATCATAAGGGGAATGAGTTTCTCCGGGAACTGGTATGGGCCGTAATTGTTCGAACACCGGGTGATGTTGTATTTCAGGCCCCACGTATGCCCGAAAGCCCTGACGAGGTGGTCTGCGGCGGCCTTGCTCGCTGAGTAAGGCGAATTCGGGCTGAGCGGCGTCTGTTCGGTAAATTTCCCCTTCGAGCCCAGTGAGCCGTAAACTTCATCCGTCGAGATTTGAATGAACCGTTCCAGCTTCTTGTCGCGGGCCGCTCCGAGCAACGT